>CAZEZQ010000781.1:0-3385 GCA_964516245.1 uncultured bacterium
AGGCACTGGGCGGCAGGCACTGGGCGGCAGGCACTGGGGCCTGCCCCTACCGCATGCCCCCGAAAGCTAATATGACTGTACTTTATACTATTCGCTTAGGTGGTGGGTTGGAAACTTTTTTCTGCCTGTCTGCTGGGCTGCCCGGCATCTTTGCCCATGGCGCCGCAGTTTTGGCAGACCCATATGGTTTTTACTCTCGATAACATATACAACCCAGTGCAAATGACGGGGATCCCCATTAAGCCAAAAATGGAAAGGAACAAAAATATAGAGCTAATGACTCCCACATAAATCGTAAGTAGAGAAGCCATTGGAGAGTAAATAGAACGCCGTTCTTCACGAACGATTCCATCACAGCGCAAACACGGAGGCAATCCTGATTCTTCCGGTTGTTTGAAGGTGGTGGTTTTTGAACCATCATCCAAAGGTGGCGGGTCAATTGGAGGAGGGTCGTTTATTTCGGGTTGCATTGGTTCGTCTTCGAATTCGGCTTCAGGTTGATCAAGTTGTTCCTGTGTTGAAATGTGTTCGAATTCCATTTCTTGGAATTCATCGGTTTCATTTTCTTCCGGCTCAGGATATCCTTCGTCTGGATTTTCCACTTCAGACGAATTCTCCATCTGATATTCTGTAGGTGCGATTTCTTCCTCCAAAAATACATCTTCGCCAGATACGATTTTTTGAAAGGTGGGGTTGTCTCTCACCTGATCGAACTCATGGTCTTCAATGGCCCAATCTTGGCAGTGAGGATTCAAATTTACAGCACGGGCCAAATAGAAAACAGCATTATCACCATTGCCTGTCATTGAATAACAACAGGCAAGATTGTAAAGCGCTTCAGAATTATCCGCTTCTTCGTAGATAACCTCTTCAAAATACGACAACGCTTTGCCGTATTCACCCCTATGAAAGTGAGCTAAACCTTGATCGAATTGCTGTTTCGCTTTACCTACCGCCATGATCCATGTAACTTTTGACAAAAAATGCAAAACTACTTTTCAAATTTATTTATTGTACCACAAAAATACTAACCTGTTGAAATTCCATTAAATAAGCTTACTGATGTTATAATAAAAAAGAATTAAAAACAAGAAAAAATTCACCATTACATCGCATGAATTTTGGTTTACAACATAAATACCCATGTATTGCCGCGTTAAAAAATTAAAAATCACAAAATTGTACATTTTTTGATTTAATCAAAAATTTTTCTTGACGACACTATATATTGGGTTTATCATACCCTCCCACCACAAAATAACTGGATAACTGAAATTTTTATAAGTTATTGATTTGGTGAGGTTTTTAAGTTTTACAAGAAAAGGAGCGGGGAATATGGCAGTTGTTGATTCTGATCGGTTGAGGAAAACATCCCAAGGGAATGAATACGGTAATAACAAAGGAAATGGAAAACATCCTTTACGAAATGGTTTGAAATTTAAGCGTTATTACACAAAAGAAGGTGTTGATCCATTTTCAACCGTCACTTGGGAAAATCGTGACGCTGTAATTACCAGCGAAAATGGAGAAATTGTATTTGAGCAAAAGGGAGTGGAATTCCCCTCTTTTTGGTCTCAAATGGCCACTCGTGTTGTGGTCTCGAAGTATTTTCGTGGAGAGGTTGGTTCTGAAAATCGCGAATACAGTTTGAAACAATTAATCTCCCGCGTGGTGAACACGATGGTGGCCTGGGGAGACAAGCAGCATTATTTTGCCTCTCCAGAAGACAGCAACATCTTTCGCGATGAACTTACCCATATTCTCCTTTATCAATACGCTGCTTTTAACAGCCCGGTGTGGTTTAACTGTGGTGTAGAAGAAGAACCGCAGTGCTCCGCCTGTTTTATCAACGCGGTCGACGATACCATGACCTCGATTTTGGAACTGGCCAAAACCGAAGGCATGTTGTTCAAATATGGTTCGGGAACGGGGACGAATTTTTCCACAATTCGTTCTTCTGTTGAAACTTTAGCGGGTGGCGGCACCGCTTCGGGGCCGGTCTCGTTTATGAAAGGTTATGACGCCTTTGCCGGAGTGATTAAATCCGGTGGAAAAACCCGGCGCGCCGCCAAAATGGTGATTTTAAATATCGAACATCCCGATATCGTCGATTTCATCCGCTCGAAAGCTCATGAAGAAAAGAAAGCCTGGTCATTAATCGAAGCGGGCTACGACGGTTCGTTTAACGGCGAAGCCTACAACTCCATTTTCTTTCAAAACGCGAATCACAGCGTGCGCGTCACCGATGATTTTATGAAAGCGGTTGATAACGATGATGATTGGCACACCCGTTACGTCACCCGGCCAAACGAAATTTGCCAAACCTACAAAGCCAGAGATTTGATGCGGCAAATCGCCGAATGCGCCTATGACTGCGGCGATCCAGGCATGCAGTTTCATACCACAGTCAACAAATGGCATACATGCCCCAACACGGCGCCGATCAATGCCTCCAATCCCTGTTCAGAATATATGTTTCTTGACAACTCGGCCTGCAATTTGGCCTCATTGAATCTAATGAAATTTTTGAAAGAAGATGGCAGCTTCGACACCGAATCGTACAAGCATGCTGTCGATGTGGTGATTACCGCTCAAGAAATCATTGTAGACAATGCGAGTTATCCCACAGATGCCATTGGCGAAAACAGCCATCTTTACCGGCCGCTGGGGCTCGGTTACGCCAATCTGGGTGCGTTGTTGATGGCCTCCGGCTATGCCTACGATAGTGAAGGCGGCCGCAACTATGCAGCAGCGGTCACATCATTGATGTGTGGACAAGCGTACTACCAAAGCGCGGTCATCGCGCGCGAAAAAGGGGCCTTTGAAGGCTTTGCCCATAACCGCCAGCCCATGCTGAACGTGATCGGCATGCATCGCGACGCTTCTTACGAAATCCATGAAGACCTTACCCCAGCCAACGTGCTGCAAGAAGCCAATCGCAGTTGGGACAACGCCCTCGAATTGGGCAAAGAATACGGCTATCGAAACTCTCAGGTGACGGTTTTGGCTCCTACCGGCACGATTGGTTTTATGATGGACTGCGACACCACCGGGGTGGAACCCGATATCGCTTTGGTGAAGTACAAAAATTTGGTGGGTGGGGGAATTTTGAAAATTGTCAACAATACCGTCCCCAAGGCGCTCAAAAACCTGGGCTATGCCGAAAGCGAAGTAGAAGCCATCGTAGCCTATATCGACGAGAACGACACGATTGAGGGGGCGCCTCATCTCAAAGACGAACATCTGCCCGTGTTCGACTGCGCTTTCCGCTCGGCCAACGGCAAACGTTCGATTCATTATCAGGGCCATTTGCGCATGATGGGGGCGGTTCAGCCGTTTTTATCCGGCGCGATTTCGAAAACGGTCAACATGCCGGGTGACGTGA
>CAZEZQ010000782.1:0-3383 GCA_964516245.1 uncultured bacterium
AACACGACCCGACCCTTGCCCGCGGGCCGCAACGGCCCACATGATTTACAAAATTTCAAATATTTTTGGTTGGTTTTTAGTCTCTACAACTAATACGTTAATATACAAGTGATTTTGGTTCGCACTTTCGAATCAATAAAATAGGGATATCCATTATTTTTTTGAAAATCCTTTGAACAAGTTGACGTTTGATGTGAAATCATTAGCTTTATTAATATAGGGTTGAAATAAATTGCTTCAACCGTCTGCCCCATTTTTATTTAAACCAAGAAAGGAGAAAGTATACTGTGAAACAATTTGCAGCCGTAGTATTTGGCAGCCTAGCACTGCTGGCAACATCGGGTTTCGCACAAAATGTTCATGTAGACCTAAGCGGCCAGTTTGACCGGGACGCGTTTGTAACGGGAGAGGAAGGAAGTGGTGACCCGCTTGATGAAGACGCGGGATGGATTGACGCCAATTCACTTCCGGATGGCTTCACAGCTGGCGAACCGTATTCAGCGGATGGCGAGATTCCAAGCTATCTCTTTGCCGATTTGTCGAACGGAGGCGCCGATAGTGTATCTGTGAACAATCAATCTCTCTCAGTGCCGGTAGGCAACTATGCTCAGATCAATCTGGCTTTGCTTGCCCCAAGCGCCTTTATCGACCTCTCCAAAAATTTGCAACTGAATTATGCCGATGGTTCTACTGAAGAAGTCCGTTTTGGGCCATTTGGCGGGATGTTTGACAGCCCTATCCGCCATTTTGATCAAATGGTCGAATTTATTGATGACTCGGAAGTCGAAACCTATTTCGATATCACTCCGCAACAAAACGATCAGGACTACTTGGTCGAAATCACCGGCTCAGCCAACCAGGAGCGTCCTGATTTCCGCTTTGTTGACGCTTCGGCCGAATTGATCTATGAATTCGATTTGCCGGATGATGTTGAAAACGCCACCATGAATATCGATATGCAAAATAATTTCGTGGTGGAACTCACCGCCGATTTCGGCTTCACGTGGAATCAAGTGCTTAATGCGCAAGAAATGTTTGGTGAAGACATTCACGACGGTTCCAACCGGGACGTGTATAGCGTGGATTTGGCACCGACATTGGCGGAACTGCCGGAAAACATTTTGTGGGTTCGCTTTACCGACGGTTCTCCCGACGACGGGTGGGGGCCCTCCATTTATGGGATCGACATTTTCTCCGGCCAGGCTCAAGAGTTTCAAGCCGAACCTATGGCGGCTTTGGATACGTCCAATGGTGAAGTACATGCCGACGTTCGCACCGACGGTGGGGAGAACGAGCAACAGTACATCCATCAATTGCGAGGCACCCAAATCTCGAATGTTGGGCATCGTTTTGCTGATGGAACCAGCCAAGTGACCTATCGCTTTGATCTTCCCAACGATCTGAGCCAGGCTGCCGCGTGGATCAACATGGAAGCCAACTTTCAGGTCTCGTTAACTAATAATTTCCCGTTGGAAACTCTGGTTCAATTTCAACCGGGAAGTGAACGGGATCAAGATTATATTGTTGAGAACACAGCACAGGATGCGGGCAGTTACCGGTTTGTTGACGCCGAAAGCCGTTTGATGTATCAATTTGACCTTTCGGATGATGTTGTTAATGCCGAATTGAATATTGATATGGAAAATAACTTTGTCGTTTCTGTGGGGCCCAGCGAATCGGAGCTGACAGAAGAGTTTAATTCCCAAGAAATGTTTGGTGAAGATTTTCACGATGCCAGCAACCGGGATGTCTATACTCTAGACCTCACCCCCTATCTCGATGGCAACAGCAGCAATGAACTCTACGTTCTTTTTCAAGATGGTTCGCCGTCAGATGGCTGGGGACCGGCGGTTCGCAATCTTAGTATCACCACAGGAGAAGAACCAGAATTTACATCGGTACTCACAGCCACAGAAGCCACAGCCGATTCTACATTTGGCTATAACCAGACCAACACGCTAAACAAGAAATATTACAATGTGGATTTTACCTCCTATCTCGAAAACAATGACGAGAATGAGGTGTATATGCGTTTTCAAGACCCCACCACTGATGATGGCTGGGGGCCGGGTATTTTCCGCATTGTAACTTATAGTGGTGAGGTGGTCCCTCAAACAAATTCATTGGTGATGAATGGTTTGCAACCCACCGGAACGGTGCCGGAAAATGTGTATCCATGGGGATTGAATCTGTTTGAAACAGCTTATCCCCTCGATGCTTCCAAGCAGTTGGAATTCGTCACACTTCCTGCGGTGAGCGAAGAGCAAGAAGTATTGTTGTTCGCCGCTACACTAGTGGAAGATGGAGGAACTTCTGTACAGTCTTGGAGCCTCTATTAATCCAACCAAATATTCCCAAGAACCGGCATTGGCATGCCGGTTCTTGGGTGATCTTGCAAATCATTAGCGTTACGTGACAATTTCGCAATTCAGGAATGCAAACAACAGCAGAGGTGTATCACATATGATGAATCAAAAAGCATTTACCCTAATCGAACTGCTCATTGTGGTTGCCATTATTGGGATTCTGGCTGCCATCGCGGTGCCCAATTTCCTTTTGGCGCAAACCAAAGCCAAGGTTGCCCGTGTGGAGGCGGATATCAAAGCGTTGTCTACCGCTCTGGAAACCTACCGCTTGGATAACAACGCTTATCCCGATTCCAGCACTGCCGCTGAGTTGCAATCGCACACCCGCATGGAAGAATTGGTAGAGCCGACTTCGTATATCGGGAGCATCCCAGTGGATCCCTTTAACAAGCACGGAATCGAAGGGCATCTTTCGGCTCATGAATATATTTACCATAACGATACCGCCAGTGGTTGGCCCAGAGGGCTCTTTTTTTCGATCCGTGAACATCATTTCGGACCGGGCCGCGAGCATCCCGATTGGATTATCATCAGCCACGGCCCTGACAAAGAAACCCAAAATTACGATACGGGTGGATCGATCCCATGGGGAGCGGTCCCCTACGACACCAGCAATGGCGTGGTCAGCCGGGGAGATATTTACCGTTTTAATAATTAATAATATTAGGTTTTAACGCGTGGATTTGTGAGGGATTGTCTCTCACCATTTAGTTAAACTCAATAAAATCAACATGTTTATTACGCCCTTTCAGGGCTTGGGTGTTAAAGTTTCCATTTCCAGGGGCGATGCCCCTGGCTATCATATGATGCCCCTTTGGGGCGGTTGTGGCTGACTAAACAAATTGTTGTTAATCTTAATTAGTTCTAAATTTCAAATCTTTTTGGTTAAATTTTAACGGGCAAATTATGAGAATTTGCCTCTCAGATTTTCGAGTTAAATTAAATCAATGGATAATGGATTCATGGGGAGGGCGAGGCTCCCGCCGAGCCTCGGTTGGTGAATCGAAGGTAGTGGGT
>CAZEZQ010000783.1:0-2118 GCA_964516245.1 uncultured bacterium
TGGGCTGGCTGCGCCGGCCGGAAGAAGCCAAACCCATCAGCAAGCAGGTGATGGATGAATATCCAGGAACTTTAGGGGCGGAGTATGCCACTCTTGGTTATGCGGTCTACGAAATTGACCGCAGCATCACAAACGCGGAAAGAATTTTGCGCAATTTGCTCCAACAAGCGCAGCACGATGAACCAATTATTTTTGCGAAGAAGATTCTAGCGAATATATGTTTCAAAAGAGGCCGGGATGCTGAAGCGGTAGACTTGGCTATTGATGTTTTGGAACGCATTCCTCCAAAACCGCAAGGCGAATTGAAACGGTCTGAGAAACTGGCGAAACGCATTATTCAAACTCTTGCGAATCAAAAACCACTTGACCGTGCCCATCTGCGCTATTCACGTGATGAAGTCCGCCGATTGAAAGAACAACTTGACTCTCAAAAATAAGGGGACAAAAAAATGAAACATAAAACGAAAATAATTGTATTCGGGACAATCGCAGCGTTTACTTGCTTCTATTACGTACAAGCAGAAGACCCACCTACATGTGAAACACCAGATGGATACAGTATTGAAGTAACAGGCCAATATGGTTCGCCTTATTATGGGAACTCTATACAAGGGGTTAGTTCTGCGGAATTTGTGTGGCAAGATCAATCAATAGTTTTGTGGTTTAGTTGCGAAGCGTGGAAAGAAGATCCAGAAAATGGTTGGTATAAATGGGGGCCTGGAGCAGAATGGAACTGCAGCATTGGTCCGTCTGTAAGTTGGACAGGTGTAGAACCAAGCATGATATATGAATGGAGTTCTGTTGATGCTGATATAACATTCGATGGTCCTGGGACTTATACAATCAATGGCGATAATTCAGGATGGAGTAATTGCACTGGCGATTGCAGTTCATCCATCTCGGGTGGAAGCTCAAATTTCACGATTAAAATTTACACACCGACGCCCACGCCGACGCTGACTCCGACACCGACGCCAACTCCAACCCCAAACCCAGATTTAATTTTATCTGACCCAGGTTCAAATACAAGATACATTAGTGTTGTACCTGCAATGCCAAATTCATCCGAAACAGAATGTAAAGCGCATGTGGAAAACTATAATGGTGGCGAGGTGGAATTTAGTTGGAGTTACACAATTAGTTACACTAGTCCTTATACTAGCTATGGTGTAATCGAGAAAACATTCACGGGAAAATCTTATGCTATAAATTCTGATGAAACAACTTGGTATCCAAATTTTGGTTCAGATTTTTATGGTGGTCATGTTACAATTTCTGTTAACGCTCTAGGTTTGACTAGAACATTAACAAATCACTATCTAATTTTGGGTCAACAACCTTCAGATTCAACTGTTAAGAATTATGTTGATTCATCACCTTGGTATGCAAAACGTATAGCAAAACATGAATCAGATGGCTACAACCAATTCGCACCCAATAGTTATCCATTAACTAGTGGTGATGGCGGTATTGGAATAATGCAATTAACACCACCATCAGCAAATAATCAATATTGGAATTGGAAGTCGAATGTCGATCGGGGTGAGAGTATAATCGATTCCAAGCAGACTGATGCTGATATATTTACTGCAAATCAAATCAATCAATGGTTAGAATATAACGATTTAAATGATCCCGATGTACCCGAACCGGCTGCAACAACATACAATGATATAACATTCGCTCTATATATGGGTTCAAGCAAACCTTATCACGATGCGAATGGAATTAAGGCATACAACAGTGCATCATCATATTTCATGGTTTGGATTGAACCACAATGGGTAAAAAAGGAGTTGAATAATCAGGGGTTCAATTATGTAAAACGTGTTTGTGACACGAATCCCTAATTAACTAACCCTAATTCAATAAAGGAGAAAATACAATGAAAAAATCAACTTTAATCTTATTGTTAGTTTTGATTGTTGTTAACAACTTAAGTTATGGAAACATCTTCTTGCTTTCAAGCATACCAACACCAAAATCTCCAGCATCTTTTCCAGCTGTTTTGTATCGAGTAAATAAAGATGCACTGGTACAAGAATCTATTGTCATGCCAGAACATATCGGTGTCCAGAATATAAAATATTCCAATGAATTAGATTACATTATAGTTGA
>CAZEZQ010000783.1:2128-3382 GCA_964516245.1 uncultured bacterium
GAAGGGAGAACCTGGATAACACCAGGTATTTACCATTTTTCAGTTATTGACATGAATCAGATTTCAAACACAAAACATTTAACAATCAAATATCCAACGTTTGCTTCTGTTGTGGGTACATATTTACTCAAAATTCCAAACGAAGGTATATTTGAAGCAATTAAGGTTTATTCTGGTGGAATAGATACTGATGGTGCGAAATATCGTAAGTTAATAGGTTGCAACATAGAAACAGAAGAACTACGTGAATTGGCTCCAGAAAATCTAAGTTATGTACACACATTTGGTACGCCTGGCGGCGCAATACATTTAGATTCTACTGTAGGTGTGAATGCAAACAATGGAAAATTATTCAAAGGATATGACAGCCCATTAACAATTGACTTGGGTATTAAATTACCTGACAAAAGCTATATTTCAAAAAACAGTTCTACACGAATATGGGTCAATACAGACGATCTTTGTGTCATTACTAAGGGTTGGCCAAAAGATCTACAATCCAATGGAAAAAAACAAAGAGAGTTTTTGATATTGAATAAAAAGAATTCGAAATGGGAACGCTTGAATATTCAAGGTTTGTACACTAATATTCGTCTATTTGGTAGTTGGTTGGTCGGAGAATCTGTTGAAAATCATGAACCAGACCGCCATCCTACTATTAAACGTAGAATGCATCGAAAACATGGTGCTCTTTCCTTTGAAGGGCGCATGTTAGATCAAGATGTATTTTATCCGGGGAAGTTATTTTTGTATAACATAGATAATAAATATTTAATTGATATCAATGTAAATGTTTCGGATAGCGAAATTCTCTATATTGATAAAAATAAAGTCTACATACGTAAAGAAAATGCCCTTTACATGTCAAACATTGATGAAAACCATTTGACAGGAATGGAAATGTTGGTTGAAGATGAAGAAATAAGAGATGTTCACTGGATGTTCATCTCCAAATAAAAGGCAATTCCTTTGAATTTTCACAAGACCGCCAACTTAGTACCTACATAGTTGGCGGTCTTAGAAGTTTTCCTTTATAAAACATTCCCAATACCCCTACTGGGTAAACCGACAGAGTTGAAGTCTTCTTTCGATACAATAAAGCCTATATGTCCATATGTTGGTGCGAATGCCCGCGATGGATTCCATGACGAATTGCTGAGTCCAATATTTTATGAAAAAACGCTTTCTTATTAAACAATAAGGTGTGATGAAATGGATATACTTGGCTTCATTTAGCCGAATTGGATGAAGTTG
>CAZEZQ010000784.1:0-3380 GCA_964516245.1 uncultured bacterium
TTCGCAATAAACATGTTTACCCAATTGCAAGGCGGGCATGGTGGCGAAGGCGTGAGTATGTTCGCAGGTGCTGACCACCACCGCATCGAATTCTTTTTCGTAATCGTACAGTTTGCGAAAATCTTTCACCTTGCGGGCGTCAGGGCATCGCATGGCGGCTTTTTCTACGCTTTCACTATGCACATCGCAAAGCGCCACAATGTTTTCAGAACTCACATTGCGAAGATTGCTCATGCCACGTCCGCCCGCGCCGATCATGGCAATGTTAAGTTTGCCGTTCAAGTTTTGGCCTCGCACCATAGCGGGGGCCGCTGCAGTTGCTAATGCCGAGGTGAGCAAAAAATGCCTGCGTGAGAGGCGAGCGGGAGTCTTATTGGCTTGCAAGCGTTTACGAGACATAGTGGATCGTTCCTTTTCCTGAAAATAGTATGCTTCATAGTAGAAAAGAGAGCTTGCATTTTGAAGAGTGGTTCAATGTTTGAGTGTCGATCAATAAGGAAGAAATCTCTCATCGGCTTGACGAGTAAGTAGGTCTCTGAGACAGTAATGCATATTGAACTGATAATTTGGCAAAAAGTTTTTTTGGAGCGCAGGCGTCCTCGCCTGCAACAACATACAGTGCAAATTGGATGTCTGCGTTGCTATATATTATGTGGTTGTTTTCTGGATATGACTTTTTGCCGGATCTTCAGAACTTGAAACAAAAAAGGAGAAGTGTAATGAAATTGTTGAACAAAAAATGGATTGGAGTTGCATGTTTCTTTGCCGCGATGCTAATTGGATTGTTCGCTGTATCGAATGCGGCAATTGCATCGCAGCACAATGAATCAAAGCATATCGGCGTTGGAGCCACCCCGCCCGAAGGGGCCGAAGTCTTGCTTGATGGCAGCCGGGAACTGTTGGAAGAGAAATGGACCTATTGGGAAGGCCCGCGCTTTGGTTCATCTCTGCCCATCAAATGGAAAATTGTCGAAGACCCGGTGGATGATGGAACCGTGTTGATGGTTAACGATCCCGCCTGCGCAGGCGGCCAGTATGGAGCGGCGGATATCGTGACCAAAAAGAAATACCGCGATTTCCGCTTGCACATCGAATTTCTTGTCCCTCATGAAGGCGGCAACAGCGGTGTGTATCTGCAAAACCGTTACGAAATTCAAATATTGGATGGCGACTACGGCAAGCATGGAATGGGCGCTGTGATCAATGAGTCGGTCGCTCCCAAAGAAGCCTACAACGGTACCGGTAAATGGAACGCTTATGATATCGTGTTTCGCGCTGCCCGTTTTGAAGATGGGGAATTAACCCAAAAAGCCAGGGTCAGCATGTACTTCAACGGTATGAAAGTGCATGAAAACGTCGAGATCCAAAAAGTCTGGGGCGGCAAAAACTCCGGCCTCGACGGCGGCAACGACAATGGATTTGGCATTACCGACCGCCTTGGCGGCATCAAACTGCAATGCGAAGGCCATAACGTGCACTACCGCAACGCTTGGATCAAAGAACTGAATTTGGAAGAACCGGATACCTCGTTTGAATAACGCATGGTTTTGAAATTCGTTTCAAGTCTATGATAGGAATATGGGAGGGCGAATCTCCTGATGAGCCGTTTTCTTGTTCAGCGGATTATCATGAGATTCGCCCTCCTCAGAAACATAAAACTCCTTGAATGTACAATATCGCCTCTAATTTTGCCCCAGCTGAATCTTATCTTTACATACAATTTTGGATTATTCTTTACTCGCCAGTTGCTCAACATACCTCATGTTTTTCTGCCTGGCGAAAAACAACAGGATGAATGTAATCCCGCCATTAACCAATAAAATTTCATATTCAAGTTGGTATCCCCAAAACCAATTCACGGAATTGACTTTTAAAATATAAGAAAGGATGGGTGACAGGATGCAAATGATGGGGACCCAAGCATCTTTGATTTTGAAATGGGTAAACAATCCAAACACATACAAGCCCAACAAGGGGCCATAGGTAAAACCTGAGTAGGAAATGAATGCATTGATCATGCTGGTGTCGTTTACAGAATGAAACAGGATCAAAATCACATACAAAAAAAGGCCGATTCCAACATGAACCATATACCGTGTATATGTTGCTTGAATGGCATCGGTTTTTTTGAATCCTAAAAAGTCCACACAGAATGAGGTGGTTAGCGCCGTGAGAGCCGAATCGGCGCTGGAATAAGCTGCCGCTGAGATCCCTAGAAGAAATACGATCCCCGTTATGCCGCCAAAATAATCGAGTGCGATAAGGGGGTACAATTCATCGGTTTGTTCGGGGATGGTGATCCCCTGATCGGCGGCATACAAAACCAGCATCAGGCCCAGAACCAAAAACAGTATATTGGATGCAATCAACATAATGCTGAAACTGAACATGTTTTTCCACGATTCCCGCAAGTTCCGGCAGGTGAGATGCTTTTGCATGACGCTTTGATCGAGCCCGTTGGTGACAATGGTTAAAAAAGCGCCGGTGAATACCAGTTTGAAGAAATTCCGTTTTGAATCCCAATCCCAATCGAATACCTTGGCATTGGGATCATTGAATGTTGCGCTTATGAGTTTGGCTATCGATAAATCCAAATTATTGGCAATCGTTGTAATGCTTAAGATGACAGCCAGCAAGAGCAGAGCGGTTTGAACCATATCGGTATAGATCACAGTCTTGATTCCAGAACGGAATGTGTACAACCAGATGACAACAAGAATGAACAGAATCGTGACCGAAAATGGAATTTGAAATGCATCGAAGAATGCAATCTGCAAGACAGTGGCCATTAAATACAGCTTAAAAGCGGCATACATGCTTTGGGCCAGCAGAAAGAAAGCGGCTCCTGTTTTGTGCGACCAGAAACCAAAACGAATGCCCAAATACTCATAAATCGAATAGAGGTTGAGCCGGTAATACAACGGCAATAGTACCAAAGCCACCACGGCGATGCCGATTACGTATCCCAAAACCAATTGGAAGTAGGTAAATTGTGAATTGGCCACTTCGCCAGGCACCGAAATGAAAGTGATCCCTGAAAGAGAAGCGCCGATCATACCAAAAGCGACCAAAAACCAGGGGGATTCTTTGTTTGCAATAAAGAAGGTTTGAGAGTCTGATCTTTTTGAAGTGAATATCGATATCAAGATCAATAAGAGAAAATAACCAACGACAATACAAACCGCTAAAAAAGGACTCATGTACGCTCCCCATAAATTGATTTAACTTGTAGGATGGGCTAAAAGCGAATCAGCTGTTTTGATTCGCGTAGCCCATCGAGGATCATGATGGGCAGAAACATCGCTGGCCCCTCCAACTTCAATGTCATTAACTTAAGGGTTTTGTTGTTAGGAGGGCGAGGCTCCCGCCGAGCCGGGCTC
>CAZEZQ010000785.1:0-3380 GCA_964516245.1 uncultured bacterium
GGGATCAATAGCGGCGATTTCGCCAACCAGGTCGTTTTCCAATTGTTTGAGGAATTTGAAGGCTTCTTTGCGCAGCCCGGCGTTCAGGCGCTCCAGGTCGACCGCATGCAGCATGTTTCCATCGAAAATTTTATCGCCAAGGGATTCGGGCATAATCAAACCAATCCGCTATCAATCAGGCTATCCATAGCCAAAAACAATCCATTGTAGGCAATGGGGGTCATGCCACTTCCTCCATTTCTTCGGATTCATCGAGTTCTTCCGGATATTCTTCATCAGCCTCAAACTCTAGAGTGGAGAACCCGTTCTGCTGTTTCTCCAATTTGATGGCCTCGATTTCCGCTTCGATGTCATGGTCCTTGTCCAATATTTCAAATTTCACCAAGCGTTCCAAATAGGTGCGCTGGCTGATGTCGGTGCGGCCACGGCCTTTGTCCAGGATTTCCAGTTTCTGGAATTCACTCATGCTAATTTCAAAATCGGTATTCAAGATCACATCACCGATGACTTTTTCCGGGTCATCTTGATTCCACTCAGCCATATACTGAAAAGCCACCGTCACCCCATCGGCAAACACATTGACCATGACCCCCAACTTGGAGTTCTTGCCTTGCGCGTCGAGCAGATCGGTGGTTGCTTTCACATCCCCTTCCCGCTCAACCAGCATTTCCATGCCCGCGCGGCGAATCTCATCGACTGCATCCTGCCGGTCTTTCCGGCCCGCCTCGATGGCCTGGCCTCCGTGCTCCAGGATTTTCATATCGGCGTTTTCGTTCTGGGTTGTATAAACACGGTTCGGACCCCACTCCACCGTTTCATCTTCGGGAATCCCTTTGCCGAATAGCGTATAACGGCGGGCGTAGTGCAGAATGTTCTTTTGGTCGGAATCCGTCTGATAATGATAGAGGTTGAGCCAGAGAACGTTTTCCAGCGGCAAGAGGCCCACGAAATGGTCCTCGCCATCCGGGTCCAGCACAATCATGATTCCGGGAACATGCGATTGGAGGGATACGGTCCCGCTTTCGTACACATACCATTCGTTTGTGTCTTCGGACAATCGATGCACTTCCCAATACCCCGGATACAACACCCGGATTTGTTCGATTTCTATGACACCCCATTCGTTTTCCGGATCCTGTTCTTCCACTGTTTCGCGAATGCGGGCTCGAACACAAACCTTCCGGCCTCGTTTCCACTCGGTTTTGAATTCAATCACATCGCGGGGATCCTTGTGTACCAGGTACGGGCGAACCTTGTGTTTTTTCATGTCTTCTTTGGTTAATGGTTGATCCGGGCGCTTCCCGATTTCCTCTTTGATTTTGTCCGTATTGGGGTAGGCGGCGAACAAATAGACGATCCGGTCACGAATGCCTTGAAAGAACACCTTTTGCAAGTAGCGCTGAAGATTCCGGCCATGCAGATCGATGTCTTCGGAATAGTCGATGTATGGCTGGGCCATGCTGTCCCCAAAACTCACGGGCTTTTTGAACACTTTGCCCATCAGCAGGGTCAACGTATCTTTGTAGTAATTGGTGAACAGCGAGCGTTGCAACCGGGCCTCGTAAGAATCGGAATCGCTTTTTTCTCCCTCCATACGGGGCAAATACGTATCCCCCGCGTCTTTGATCGCCTCATTGCCGCCCATAACGTCATCGACGATATCCCATTTCGGTTTCATCGCCTGATACTCGGGGCTCGGGGTGGAGACGTTCGGTTTGTCATCAGTGGCGTTCATTACAAGATACCTCTCGATTTCAGATATTGGCGTTTGGTCAGGATTTCGTAGCCGGTTTCATCCGCGATATGGTCCTCTTGCTCGGTGTCGATGTCGTCCAGATTGATCTCATCACGGGTTAAGGTAGGCATGGTGCGGATAAATTCGGTGCAATGATCGAACACGAAGATGCCGGGGTCTTCCATCGGCCCTTGGTTCAATTGCAGGGAATTCTTGAGCAGTTTGCGGAGAATTTGCCATCGGGTCACGCGGCTGCCGGCGGTGGCGATGCCTTTGGTCCAGCGAACGCCTTTCCGCTCCATCATGTCGGCGATCGATGTGCCGGTGGATTTGTCCCAAATCGAGGGGTCCGCGGGACCCGGTTTGACGCTGTATTTCATCCGGGCTTGGCGTTCCACTATCCCCTGCGCAATCTCCTCCGGTGTGATTTTGATCCCTTCATTCGGGATCGACCGCCCATCGCGGCCTTTCTTGACCCCATACCACTCGGCGATCCGGAATTTCGTCCCTTTGGGATACCGCACCCCATTGGGCGCCATACTGCCATCCGATTCGGCCCACCATCCCACGGAAAACGGGCGCGAGAATCCCCAGTCGAATGCGCGGTCGATGTGCCAGGAAACCGGGATTTTGAACGGCTTAATGACATGGATATTCCGCCGCCACAGATCGTCGAACATCCCTCCGGCCACGATGTCCCAGTCGCCATCCAGCCAGGCGCGAACCAGATCGGGCGATCCCGCTTGTTTCAACTGATTGACGTAGTCCGGATTGTTTTTCAAAAGTAACGGATTGTCTTTTAACCGGCTGGGGATATAAAGCGATTGGCCCAGCACTTCACCGCCGCTATCGATAATATCAAAGGGGATATAAGGAGACGCGGGATCGATGTAGCGGGCCTTCACCACATTGTGGCCTGGTCCCCCCGGGTTGCAGGTGGCCACGAACCGTTTTTGAACCTGGTGATGGCCGGAGCGCAGACAGCCGCGCATCATGTCGATGGGCTCCATCGAGGCATAATTGGTCAATTCGTCGACGCCGATCCAGGTGTATTCATGCCCCTGGTATTTGCGGGCATCCTCTTTTTTCTCGATGTAGCGGATTTTAATGGAGGCGCCGTTGGGAAAGCGAAAGGTGCGCTTGGAGGCTTTCCAGATGGCGCCGAAGCGCGGGTAGATTTCGTGCATTCGTTCTTCAATCGCTTCGGTCTCCGGATAGCTTTTCCGAAAGATGATTCCCTGAGAGCCTTGGCCCCAGCGGGCGGCATGCTGCAGGTAATCGCCGATTAAACCATCGGTTTTGCCGCCGCCACGCGCCCCACCGAACACGATCTCGGTGATGGGGGCGGTGAGCATTAAGTATTGGGGGCCGGGTTGCGGGGTCCAGACCAAGTCAGTCATCGGTTTTCTCGTCGGTGTCAGCGATCACCTTTTGCACCATTTGTTGCCATTCCTCCATGCTCTGCGGGGCGGGCAGAACCGCGATGCCGGGGATTTCGTCGGTCTCGATGGGTCCCGGATCGTCACGCTGGCCGAGAATCTGTTTCCCAAGCCAGATCAGCATGGCCCGGTCGGGTGTTCGCAATCCCGGCCGCCGAACCTTGTTGCCTTGAGCGTCGATCTCTTCGCCTATACCCAAGGCCAAT
>CAZEZQ010000786.1:0-3379 GCA_964516245.1 uncultured bacterium
GCCCCTGGCTATCATATGGCGCCCCCGTTGGGGCTGTAAAATTTTTTTTATTCGGCTAAATGAATACGTTTTATTTGTATTATTCATTACTATTGGAGTTGGGATTATGTGTGCAGCTATGAAAGACAACAAAGGCAAAAAGAAAAAATACGATAGCAAGAAAAAAACGAAAAATGAAAATCAGATAATGGGTTTTGAACCACAATTGAATGAGAACGATCTTAAAATCAAAGTTTACAATTGAGTTGGTAAAGCTTCAAGAGTGGATCAAAGCCAAAGGGCTGAAAGTGGTTGTTATTTTTGAGGGACGTGATGCCGCCGGTAAGGGGGGTGTGATCAAGCGTATCACCCAGCGGCTTAACCCACGCATCTGCCGGGTCGTGGCGCTGGGCACTCCTACGGAGCGTGAGAAAACCCAATGGTATTTCCAGCGTTATGTGGCTCATTTGCCGGCAGCGGGTGAGATGGTGCTCTTTGACCGCAGTTGGTACAACCGGGCGGGTGTGGAGCATGTGATGGGATTCTGTACCGATGAAGAATACAAGGAGTTTTTGCGATCCTGCCCGGAATTCGAGCGCATGCTGGTGCGTTCGGGAATCATTTTGATCAAGTATTGGTTTTCGGTGAGTGATGAAGAACAAGAAAAACGTTTTCAAGCGCGCATACATGACCCCACCAAACGATGGAAGCTGAGCCCGATGGATTTAAAATCGCGTGAGAAATGGATGGAGTATTCAAAAGCTAAAGACGATATGTTTGCTTACACTGACATCAAACAGGCTCCTTGGTATGTGGTGAATGCGGATTGCAAAAAGAAAGCGCGGTTGAATTGTATTTCGCACTTGTTGAGTATGATATCTTATGAAGATTTAACCCCGGAACCCATTGAGCTGCCACCCCGGCAAAATGAGAAAGGGTATATACGGCCACCGATTTCGGAGCAGACGTTTGTGCCGGAGAAGTATTGAATGAGTAATGAGTCCATGATTTGGATCAAATGGAAAATTCATATAGCAATAGCTGTATCTTTAGGCATACTTCCTGTATACAGCACAGCGAACCGTTTAGGCCGCAATTCGATAGTTTTACGATAGACTTCGTCTCTATCGCTGCTGTGAAAGAGAACCCGACCACCCAGCACTTCAAGAATGTCGTTTGTTTGTGGCTCTTCAATTAAAATCCATTCGGACTTTAATTGTGATTCTATTTGGGTTATGGTCATTAGTTCTTCCAAGATTCAATTTTCTCCATTAATCTTTCAAAAATGATAGAATTCTTTATGGGTTGATATTCACCTTAAAGATTTCGATTCAATTGTAAACGTTTTGTTCTTATTGATCCTATTACAATTGTATCTCAAATAAGGAGGGATGTAGAATTCTCCTACCTACACCCCACCTTATTTCTAAAAAAAACGAATTCTATTTTAACATCTCAGCCGGGTTGCCAGCCTTCTTCGCCGGTGTATTTTTTGCCACCGGGAGGGGGGGCGCCGGGATCGTCTATATCGCCGAATTCATAATAAACCGGGAATCTTTCGTTGGAGTTGATAGCTTCATCCCAGGTGAGTTCTTTGGCCTGATATTCAGCCATGCGTCCCATCATGGCGGTCATGGTGCTTTCGGCGACATTTTTGGCTTCGTTCAAGCCCTTGTCGTTGCGGATGCTATCCATCAAGTTGGCATGCTCTAGCACATAAGGCGAACTTTTTGGGCCTTCATGGCGCCAAACATCATTGCCATTTTTGTCTTTGATATACCAGGGTCCGTTTTGCGCCGTGTAGGTGCTGCCTTTGGTGCCTTGGAAGCGTTCATCCACCCGGCCGTCTTCGCGGGGGTATTGGCTGCATTGGCTTTGCACCCGCAGGCCGTTGGCGAATTCGAATTCGACCGCGTGATGATCCCAAATATTGCCGCGTTTTTGCCAGCCACGGCCGCCGGAGCCGAAGGCTTTGATGGGATGCTCGCCGATCACCCAGTTCATCACGTCGATGTTGTGCACATGCTGTTCGAGGATGTGGTCGCCTGAAACCCACAACCAATGATACCAGCCACGGATATGCCATTCGACTTCTGACCAATTGGGGTCACGGTCGGGGAAGCCGATGGGGCCGCCGCACCAATACACTTGCGCATTGACGATATCGCCGATGGCGCCATCGTGAACCCGCTTGATGAGTTCCTGGTACTCTGTCTGATGGCGGCGCTGGGTGCCTGCCGCGATTGAGAGCCCTTTGTTTTTGGCTTTTTCACCCGCGGCGATGATGCGGCGGATGCCTTGCGGGTCGACCGAAGCGGGTTTTTCCATAAACACGTGCTTGCCCGCGTCAATGGCCGCTTCTAACGATTCGGCCCGGTAGCAGGGCGGGGTGGCGAGAATGACATAATCGCAATCGGTCTTCACCAAATCTTGATAGGATTTGAAACCCAAAAAGGTTTCGACATCCGTGGATTTGCCCATCTTGCTGAGTTCTTTTTTCGCTGCGTCGAATTTTTCAGGGAAGATATCAGCCAGGGCCACAATTTCAACTGAATCATCCGCCTGAATGGCGTTGACCATGGCGCCGCGGCCACGGCCTCCGCAACCGACCACTCCAATTTTGATGGGCTGCTGGGCACGGGCATTTTTGGAGGGCAATACGTTGAACGCTGTCAACGCAGATGCAGCCACCGCCCCACTCTTTACGAAGTCTCTTCGTTTTACATGGTTTGAATGGTTCATAATGGTTTATCCCCAATTAATAAGAGAATTTAGAATTCAATTTACTCTACCATAATCTATGGTTAGTTGAAAAGGTAGATCTGCTTGATGGGCTGCGCAAACGGCGCTTTTAGCCAATCCTACAAAACTATAGCCGCCATCAACGTTGTGGACCATGATTGAAGCAACTTAACTATATCCCTTAATGAGAGGTTTCTGGTTCATCAGCACTGGTAATTTTTTTAACATCCACATCGTGAATCTGAAATATAATACAATGCTTATCCTCATAAGATATTGACATCCTTGTGTGTTTTTTAAATTGACTAACCGCTTTTCTTAAATCCTTCGTCAAGAAAGCATATCGAGCTCCAAAACGTTCTCTTATGACTATATCAGGATGCTTTGACTGCCCGCGGTGAATCTGCTTCCAGGCTAGCCATAATTCCGGATCGTGCGCATACATGAATATTGGATCAAGAGCACAGAGATAATAGTTTTTACGATTGAAATAAAATAGTTGGGGAAAATCATCCCAGTCGGCATGGAATACAATCTCAGCTTCCGTGACGTTTTCATTTAACCAGAGAGCCGCATTCTTGTAACGCGGCGTTGGATTATTTTGCACAAGAGTAGTTGCACTCGTATATGATTTGATAAAAAACAGAATCCCAATGGC
>CAZEZQ010000787.1:0-430 GCA_964516245.1 uncultured bacterium
TGCTACCGTCGGCAGCGCGTACCCTCCATCAAACAAGGCCAGAGTCACATTTTGGATGGCGCCAATCGAGCAGATGCACCCTTCCCGGTAAAAACCGAAATAGATCAATGAAAAAATCCCCAGATAGAAAATCCCCCCGCGGCTGCGTTTTTTGATCACCAAATAAGCAGAAAGAGATAATGCTCCAGCCAGCACCACAATGTCCAGAATGTGCATCAACATCCCTTTGGGCTGGGGGGTCTGCGTTTCTGGAAAGGTATAGCCGCTTTCAAAATCGGGTGGGGGAAACCGTTGGATGTCTTCGGCAGCACCAACCGATAGAGCAAACAAGAAAATCGCCGTATATAAAATCAACCAGCGCATCATTCGCTTCCATCCATACCTTTCAATAGATAAAATTTCATCTTTTTTGAACAAGATTCTCCAAGAT
>CAZEZQ010000787.1:440-3363 GCA_964516245.1 uncultured bacterium
CAATAGGTAGGGCTGCTCTAACGGAACTCTCTGAAACGCTTCCGCTGGGCAGGCCAGCCCGATTGCACATTCATTGCAATTCACACAGTGGTCATGGCGAATTTGCAAATAAAAAGAGGCGTTTCCAAACGCTTTGCACCATTTCACGCATTTGCCACAACCGATACAGAGCGATTCATCGATGGTGTATTCGAAATAGGGGTCTTCAATGAAGGTTCGGATGATGGCGCCTGTCGGGCACAGTTGGTTTTCAGCCCCGGTATTTAACGCGGCCGGTGAGGGGTCAAAAAAGCCAGTGCACAGCTTGCAATACCCGCACATCTCATAATTCTGCACGCATTTCACCGCCGATTCATCCAACACGCATTCGGTGGCGCAGCGCCCGCAGGTGATGCATTTGTAGGGATCGAGTTGCCAGACATATTCTTTGGCCTGAACCCGGCTGGTGAGATAGCCCGATAGCCCTCCCATGCAAAGAAGAAATATGCTGCGAAAGGTATCTTTGATAGCACTGCGTCTGGTTATTTTCTTTTCTTCAGCCATGGTGCTTCTCCTTCTTATCCCGCCGCGCCTGAATTGCCTGTGGCAATGAACAATTAGAGAAAATGCCGCAACCCTGGCAGTGGGACGGTTGGATGCATGGATTGTTGTTTGGAGTATTGTCTTGCTTACGGAAGGCGATTGCGCCGATCATGGTTAAACCAATGAGGGACAATATCCGCCCAATGGTTCGAAACCATTCACGCCGGTGATGAGATTGTTCTCGGATGAATACCATAGTTGTGCTCCAATTGTGAGTGTTCGTGTTATCCTACAATTTCTTGATCGGTTTTTTTGACAAAAATTCGAATTTCTTTCGTGGTCGAATCCAAAACCAATACACGTCCCTGAGAATCGACCGCCACATCCAACCCGATAGGATTAAAGCAGGCATCGGGCCGGTCACATTGCAGATCGTGTTTGGTGAATTGTTCGGGGCCGGCAACCACTCCCAAAAAGTTTCCATTATTGGAATACTGCTTGACTCTTGTTATCCCCTTTTCGCAGGTAACGTAACCCTGTTGATCAGGTAACAAGGCAAAATTCACCGGATTGCAGCACCCGCAAAACTTTTCGATTTCCTTCATCGAAAATTCTCCCCACCACGAGAGCAGATTGCCATCAAAGTCATAGGTCTCCAAGCGGTGCTTGCCCGTATGGGCGACTTTGAGCCGGTTTTCGTCTGCAACCGCCAAATCAAAATAGAAGCTGGGCAAAACAAATTCACCAAAATCTTTCTGTTTCGTTCCATCGGTTTTGAAATGATGAATCGTGCGGGCTCCGGCATCCGCCAGAAAAACATTTTCTCCCGCAATGCCAATCGAACTCACGATTGACTTTGGCTCTAACGTTTCCCACACGCTTTTGCGCTGGCCGTTTGCGTCGAACACCTCAACATGATCGCTTACACCCACATATAAAGTTCCGTCATCAGCAATGGATAAAGCGGATATTTCTTTATCCAATTGAATGGTAAACGGGAGCGCCTTTCCGCTTGCATCATAGGCGCGAACCGATTGGTCACCGGTCACATAAATTTGATCGTTTGCATCGACAGCAATCACCCGGGCTTTCTCAAAGCCTGTATTGATAACTGGTTTCTCTTCTTTATACAAAATCAATTCGGGATCGGTGGTTAGCAATTTAGCCAGCTCATCTTGACTTGCTGAATTGATGTTTGAATTGTTATCGTTCAACAACGACGGTGATACGACACACAAAATGGCGACCGATATTGAAACAATTAGGATCAATCCAACGATCCAACCGGCGCTAGATACTCCTTCTTTTTCCATGGTTTTCCTCCTGGCTTTATACATCGGGTTGTGATACAGCGATTTCGATACAGGCCATCCGGGTCATGTCGCGTAACAGCAAACGCCCCGAGACGTAGGCCATAGGCCCCCAAGATTCATGCCCGTGCAATACCTGGGTTTGATCTATCAATTGAAATGAATCCGGCGTGGCCTTCACCCGGCTCAATAGGCCCGAATCGTTCAACACATAGAGCAATGAGTCAACGAGAATGTACGAGCCCAGCCCAAAGCGATACTGGCGGCCACTGGTCCATACAATGCTGCCCTGCAGATCCAGGCAAACCAATTGCCCATCGGGACGTACACCATAAATATGGTCTTGATACAAAATGGGAGTGTGTTGGGTAGAGCCAAACTGTTTGTCTTCCAAGCGAAAAAGAATCTTGGGCTCGATGCGTCCTTCATTTTCTTGCAATTGCAGCATCATGCTGCCTGCTTGATAGCCCCCGCTCAAAAACAGGCGATCTTCATCAATCACCAAGGGTGAGGGCACATTCGCAATTCGAATCACCCATTCATCGCATTCCCACAAAATGCGGCCATCTTCGGCAGATACCCCGGTTACCCCTCCACTGGCGCAATACACATAGGTTCTCTGCCCTTGAAAATCCATCGGCATGACCGACGAGTGGGTCATTTTCCATCCGTTTGGATTGGGCGTTTCCCAAATCACCTCACCCGTTTCGGCATCGACCGCTACCAGCAAAGATGACCCGCCGGGCGCGAGAATCACGCGCCCGTTTTCAACCAGTGGGCACTGCCCGGCATACCAAGGCGGCACCTCGGCATCATAGGCATAGACCAAATCCAAACTCCATTTCTTTTCCCCGCTTTTTGGATCAAGGCAGGTCACATGGCATTTGGGGCCGATCCCCACAACCACATCGTTGGTTACAGAGGGGACAGTGCGCGTGATGCCATGATTTCGCTTGATATTGACTGGGTAGGCGTAGCGCCAAATTTCTTCCCCATCCTGCAAAGAGAGGCAGCGCAGTGCGTCTTTTTTGTTTTCCCGGTCATAATCCATCAAATACACCCGTCCGTCTCGAACGGCTGGACCGGCAAAC
>CAZEZQ010000788.1:0-3359 GCA_964516245.1 uncultured bacterium
AATAGTATGCATAACCAATTAGAACTTCAGAACTTACGTGAAGTGTTTCATAAGATCTGGCAAAAAACGCCATGCCCTTGTCAAGTATTCACATAGATTCATTTCTGCCGATGCTATTGGATTACGAAGAAATTAATTTGTATTATGAATCATTTCCCACTCCAGCATCATGAAAAGATTGTTCCACCAAGTGAGTTAGGTTTAATTTCAAAGCCCAATGCCGAATATATTCAATATTCAATGATCGTCTTTGTACCTTCAATACACCCAAAACATCATTCCATTGGTGTTCGGAAGCACTTTGACTGTTTCGATACCAATTCAACTTGTGGAGAATCACATCCTCCGGCGAAAACAAATAAAATTGAATGTTTGATTGATCCTCTTCGTTTTCATCCAACTGCTCTTTTCTTCTTCTCTGGAACGATTCTTCATAATACGATTCATTTTTCAAAATAAAAACATCGATTTTAAGCATGGTGTCGAGATGGATCAAATTGAAGGATGAACGGGAATGGATGGCTTCCAAAATCAATTCGGTATCAATGGAGTAAGATGGCTCAAGGAGAGAAACCAACTGATTGACATGTTCTGTTTTCAAATCAGAAACCATATCAACATCCAAGGTCGTTCTTGGAATCCCAAAAGCAGAGCTGGCGACTGATCCGCCAATTGAATATTGCACTCCAAGTTGATCAAAGGCTGCCACAATGGGTTGAATGGCAGCGAGAAGGTCGTAATTTTTCATGGATTCTCCTGAATGGTCAAACCGGTTAGCCAGAAAAAGCCCATAATTATAGGTAATAAAGGAGGAATTGATTTCTGGTTCTGTATAATGGGGGTTGGCTTTTTGAATGGCCCGGCGTGAAAGCCGTATGGCGCTTTGAGTCAATGAACGTGCTGTCAAGATTCGTTTGGCGATGCTTGCCTGGCGTATCAAGTTAATCTGAACCTGCTCCATTTTCTCATGGGTATCGATTGATTGTGGTTTCATGCCAGTACAATTTTACCTGTTCATATTTCCCTATCTTGGTACCATACAAGGAGAATTTTGATATCAATATATCGAATTAGAATGAGTTACGCCGTCTAACCCATCAAAAACAAATTACACTTCCCGCTGCAACACTTCATCAGGCAATAATTCTGAAATGGTAAAAATAGGCGAATAAGGCAAGCCTACATTTTCAAAAGCCTCTCGCCCACCTTGCATACGGTCGACTATACATAGCACTTCTACAATTTCACCTCCAAGAGCCTTCACTACCTCTACTGCTTTGAACAACGATCCGCCGGTAGTGATTACATCTTCAACCAAAACCACTTTTTTGCCTTCAACATTCACACCTTCCACTTGGCTTTGGGTGCCATGCCCTTTGGGTTCTTTGCGCACGATAAAGAGTGGGATCGGCTGCCCATACAAATGGCTGAGCACCGTCACTCCGCTGACAATCGGGTCGGCGCCCATTGTGGGCCCGCCAATCGCTTGCGCCTGGTTCTCTTTGATTTGCTCAAAAATAATGCGCGACAGGCAAAACAACCCTTCGGGGTCAGCGGTGGTAAGTTTGCCGTTAATGTAATAATGCGACTTCTTGCCTGACGCCAACGTAAAGGGCTGGTTTTCGGGCGCGATTTGAATGGAGTTTTGCAGCAATATCTCTTTCAAGCGGTTCTTCAGCGCTGATAAATCTTTCCGCAATATCTCTTCAATCGTAGAAGAATACATAATCGCAATCCATTCTAATAAATGCAAGTAAGTTATTTTTACGGTGTTGTTGTTAAGTCTCCCCCAAGTTAGGGGAGACTTAGAGGGGGTTGTGGAATTTGCTTTATTGATCGAATCACGGCAATCCCTGCCGCCAACGCAAGAACCACTCAAACCCCAAAAAGGCGATCAACAATGCCGCCATCCACCATTTTTCACCCAAAAAGTGTGACTCGCTTCGCTTGATGGTCTTGGTTGATTTGGGCAATCGCTCAGCCAGGCTTTCCCAGGCGGGCGCGTTGGCATATTCACCCCCGGTGCGCTCAGCCAAATCGCGCAACAACCCCACATCCTGCCGAATGTCAAACGATTCACGTGGATTCTCTTCCACCCGAATCGCCGCGCTGGCCGATTGTGCCGGACCGGCAAATTGATATTCACCCGGTTCAGTGGGGGTATATTGCCCCCGGAAGGTGTTTTGTGGACCCGCTTCAGAAAGCCAAAGGCTTTCGTTCTCGCTGGGAGTGGTTACTTGGATAGAGACTCCCTGGCTGGGAACCTCACCCTCATCGGGGTCGGCGGCATAGGTCACTTCGACTGGCTCCAAAACCTGATACAAATACCCATCTGTATAAAGGTGATGCTCCCGGTCGGCAAACCGTGGATTAAGTTGGTAGATCAGTTTTAACCAAATGCGGGTGAGAAATGGTTCTTCCATTAACATTCGCCATTTCCACAACGATTGGGTATGAGTTGCAATTATGGTGCCCAAGCCGTATCGATCCAAAGTGATTACAGGAACAGTATTCTGGTTCGAAAGTGCGCCTTCCAGCAACACCTGGCCGCCGCCTCGATTTTTAAATCCATAATGGGGAGACAATGGTGGCAGGCTGGATGGTGTATTGTCGATAGCGTGGGTCAAGAGTTCAGCTTGAGGATCCACCTGGATATAAGTCGGAGTTTCTGAAAATCCCTGTGCAATAGAGGGAGGTAGAGCCTCTCGAATGCTGGCCGGCATGGTCCCTGTATTCAATGAACCTGGCAAATACAGCATTCCACCTCCATTTTCAATATATTCGCTGATACGGCTGGCAAATTCAACATGCTTGGCTGGCAGCATGAAATTGTGAAGAACCAGGCTTGAATACGATCCAATCAAAATTTGCAAATCTTCCAGCGTTTCGGCCTCTGCCGCTATCCATTCTTCAGGTTGTTCACCCGCCTGCCGGGCCACCCACGCGCGGTCTCCCAGGCGGGAGATGCCGTTTTCATGCAGCAGAAAGGCTTCCACAAAAATCGTGTCTTGCGATTCAAGCGTTCGTTTCAAAAACTTGAATTCCCAATTGGGAGCCGATGTCAGCATCAACACCCGGTCTTGCGCTTTGCGCACCCGCAAGCCCCGGGTTTGTGAGTTGTTGTCTTCGAAGAGCTCGCTGCCGAACGGCTCAACCTCAACCGTGTATTGATATTCACCTTGTTCGAGTTCAGGCAATGAAAATTGGATGTTAGCCTCTTTTTGCTGCGGTTGGAGCTCGATGGATTTTTCTTCGCTGTGCACAGGCTCACCGTTGGCCCGTTCTACCTCAATCGTGACCCGCAGCGGTTCACTTGGAGAATCACCGTGAATCCGCAAAAAAGCATTCACTTGCACCGC
>CAZEZQ010000789.1:0-3351 GCA_964516245.1 uncultured bacterium
GTATCGTCTCGCGATAGGCCACCTGCGGCTGGCCGACATTGGCCTCGACCTTGAAGCATCAACTTATGGTGTAGGCGGGACGCCTGCGTTCCAATATATGATGATACTGTTTGCATGATGGGACTTTTTACCGAATTGTCTTTCTATTATTATGGCTAAACCTGGAACGCATGATTGAAGGAAAAACAGTTGAAAGGCAATTGAAATACGGATTACACAAATAAAATAAATAGCATGGACTTGCCGAGTGGGAAATTCTTCGTTATAACATCATTTGAGCCAGTTTCAGAAGGGAAAGAAAATGACATCTATAAAGAATAAACTTGAATCATTAAAAAAGATGCTTATCATCGAAGAAGACTTCGACAAAACATATAACTACTTCTTTACTCAACTTGGTGAAGATCAATCTTTCATTAATGAAAGCAAAAAGGCGAAAAACCCTTTGTTGAAGATAGCCTTGAAGTACATTGGGAAAGATATATTCAAAAATGACGTCAAGATAGAACACCTGATGTTGCTTAAGGTTCCCAAAAGCCGCTTCTATCATGGATCCTGTTTTATCCATAGCAGACCGGCAGGCATTTTCTTCTTTGAAGACATTGATATGGGAATGGTTGTTGTTAATCTTGCAGGATTTGCTCCCGGCGAGGTTCGTTACGCTCGGTTTTCTAGCACAATCTTGAAAGACCATCCACTGTCCGATAAGCCTGATGGAATGAGAATTGTGGAGAATTGATTGCACCACTCAACCTCGCACCCACATCTGTGCTATAGTATCCAAACTTAAATCCAACAACTTCGAAAGGGGAGTATTTATGAAACGCACAATTTCGTTCTTGATGGCTTGCGCCGCTCTTTTGTGCAATGCCGTATGGTCAGATGGTGAGATTAGCGGGGAACTGAAAACCTGGCACAAAATCACCATTACCTTCGACGGCCCTGAAACCAGCGAACAATCTGAGCCCAATCCATTTTTAGATTACCGGCTCAATGTCACCTTCAGCAATGGCGACTCGACTTATTTGGTTCCAGGTTACTATGCTGCCGATGGCAACGCTGCCAACACATCTGCCGATTCGGGCAGCAAATGGCGCGTTCACTTTGCGCCGGATGCCACCGGAACCTGGAACTACGAAGTCTCTTTTCGCGAAGGCGAAAATGTAGCCGTGAATGATGACCCCAATGCCGGCGAAAGCGCTGGCTTTATGGATGGCGAAACCGGATCTTTTGAAGTGCGGCCTTCAGACAAAACCGGCCGCGACTTCCGCGCACACGGCCGCTTAAATTATATCGGCGAACATTACCTGAAATTCGCGGGTACTGGTGAGTATTTCCTCAAAGCGGGCGCTGATGCACCGGAGAATTTGTTTGCCTATGAAGATTTCGACGGTGATTTCAAAACCGACGGCCATAAAGACAATTTCATCAAATCGTGGGAACCGCATGTGAAAGATTGGAACCCCGGCGACCCCACCTGGCAAGACGGCAAGGGCAAAGGCATGATTGGCGCGATTAATTATCTGGCCTCAAAAGGCATGAATGTCTTTTCATTTCTCACGCTGAACATTGCAGGCGACGACCGCAATGTGTTCCCCTATACCGATTATGACGAACGGGTTCGCATGGATGTTTCCCGGCTCGATCAATGGGAAATCATCTTCCAGCACGGCACCGAAAAAGGCATGTATCTGCACTTCAAAACCCAGGAAGCCGAAAACCAGGAACTCTTGGATGGTGGTGCTGTGGGCACTGAACGCAAACTCTACTATCGAGAACTAATCGCCCGCTTCAGCCATCACCTCGCCCTCAATTGGAACCTGGGTGAAGAAAACGGCGCCTGGGGCAGCCACGATGGCCAAACCACTGCCGAACGCCGCGCCATGACCAAATATTTTTGGAACCACGACCCCTATCAGCACAACATCGTCATTCACAACGGCCAACCCTTCGACGACCTGCTGGGAGACAAATCCAAACTTACTGGCGCTTCGGTACAAACCAACCGTCCTGATTTCAGCCGCGTGCACGGCGCAATCTTAAACTGGGTTCGCAAATCATCCGAAGCCGGCAAACCATGGGTGGTAGCCATCGACGAACCGGGCGACGCCCAACACGCATTAATCACCGATGAAGAAGACCCCACTCACGACAACGCCCGCAAAAACGCCCTATGGGGCATGTTCCTCGCCGGCGGCGCCGGGGTTGAATGGTATTTCGGCTATCAACATCCCAATTCAGACCTCACCTGCGAAGACTGGCGCAGCCGCGCCAATATGTGGGATCAATGCCGCTACGCCTTAAACTTCTTCGAAGATAACGAAATCCCCTTCTGGGAAATGACCAACGATGACGATCTCACCAACCGTGACGGCAACTATTGCTTCTACAAAGACGGTGAGATCTATCTCGTTTACTTGAAACAAGGCCGTCCTTCCACCCTAGATTTAGGCGATAACGAAGGTAAATTTTCAGTCTCTTGGTTCAATCCACGCGAAGGTGGTGAATTGCAAAAGGGCTCAGTTGATCAAATCAAAGGCCCCGGCAAACAAGAACTAGGCAATCCACCAGACGATGAAAACGGTAACGACTGGTTGGCAGTCGTACGAAAAGCCAACGCCAAAATCGGCTATTATGAAGTGATGGGTGAATGAAATAATCTATTGGCATCTAATTGACTTCTTAATATAATATAATTGCGCCTCTACATTAGCCAAGTCGGTTCGATTCCTTTAAGGGAATTACCCTTGGATTTGCCTATGTAGAGGCCTTATTTTATTCTTTGACGGAAAAATCGTACAAAAAAATCCCTTTATCATCTTCACGAAGAACAAAATATATATCAACAGCATTATTATAGATAAATGTTGATACCATTAATTTATAATAGGCTTTTATGTTAGGGCGTTTCATTTTATTCCAATCTTTTTCAACGTGTAGAAGATGTGAAAGAGGTAAAATCTCTTTTAATCTTTTTATGGTATATACCTTAAGTGGATTTCCACTAAAACTTGTAATTTTCTTCATACCAGAACGTCGAAATTGAATGACTCCAACCTCTTTGTCCTCCAAAGTCTGTCCAATTATATTCGTTTTGAAATAATCTTTGGCATTTTCAATGAGTTTACGTCTTTCTTCTTTAGATAAATTGTACTTTTGTTTTTCCGAATGGTGCATGAGACATATTCATAGTTCTTATTAATGGATTACGCCTTAAAAGTCATACTCTTCTAACTCCCTCTACAGCAGATAGCCACTATTACCAACACACATCAATGCCTATCAAAATCCGTCTGGGAAACTTGCGTATTGCAATATCGATCCAAAAAGTGTGCTATTTCGTTTTACAAT
>CAZEZQ010000790.1:0-849 GCA_964516245.1 uncultured bacterium
TAAGGCGCCCCCGTTGGGGCTGGAAAATTTTTTTATTCAGCTAAATGGATACAGTAAGAGTGATACATGTCAACATTTTAATTTAATAATACTACTACATAAACAATATAGAGTCCGAGAAAAATTCCGCCTTCGATTCGTGAGAGACGCCAGCCAGTCCACAAAAAGGGTAACAATCCTATGGAGACAAGCAGCATAATCAAAAAATCAAAACGCACCATTTCTGGATTCACAGCGATGGGATGAACAAGAGCCGTGACCCCAATGATCCCAAGCAGATTAAAGATATTGCTGCCGATCACATTGCCTACGGCCACATTGGCGTTGCCCCGAAATGAGGCCACCAGGCTGGCAGCCAGTTCGGGCAACGAGGTTCCCACCGCAACCAATGTTAATCCAATAAACCTTTCCGACATTCCAAATGATTGCGCGATCCATACGGCGTTTGTCACCAAAAGATTGGCCCCAAACATCAATAAACCCAAGCCAGCGATTACACCTGCAACCCCGAAAGCAATCGATTGTTTTTTCGGTTGAAGCCATTCGGCTTCTTGTACACGCAGATCGGCGGAAGGAGGGTGATATCGCGATTCGCTCCAATAGGTAAAAAGCAAAAAGGAAAACAATCCAATTACAAGAATGAATCCAGAGACAAGATTGATGATACCAAACGCCCCCAACAATATAAAAAGCAGGCTTGCTGCAAGCATGACGATGCCATCACGAAACACCATCGCCGGGGTGCAGGCCAATGGTGTGATCAATGCGGACGCACCCAAGATCAATAGGATGTTGGCGATATTGCTTCCCACCACATTGCCGATGGCGATATCGGGCTGCCCCACCCAG
>CAZEZQ010000790.1:859-3347 GCA_964516245.1 uncultured bacterium
CCGCCTGCAGACTCACCAGCAGCTCGGGGGTGGAGGTGCCAAACCCGACAATCGTCAAGCCGATCATCAATTCAGACACACCGAATTTCTTGGCCAGCATTACGGCGCCCCGCAACAGCCAATCGCCTCCTAAAAATAAGAGAACCAAACCAACAATCAGAAGAATATATTCCACTCTATTCTTTATCCATTTTCTAACCCGTCAAAGAAGCGACCGGATTTTTTCAAGTTAAATTTTTGTGATAGGATAAACACAATGCTGCGATTTGTACACAACCGGATACCAAGCACATAAAACATATTTTAAAGGAGATTGATGATGCTGCACAACAACGCGAGATTGATTTTTATGACGTTCGCAATGGCCTTTTGCCTAAGTTCAATTCCATTGGCGAGTGCGGTGGAAACCCAGACCGTTACATACAACAATGGAGAGCAAGACATTTCTGCTTATTTGGTGCTGCCCGATGGGGAGGGACCCCATCCCGCAATCGTAGTCATTCATGAATGGTGGGGATTGACCGATTGGGTGAAAGACAATGCTAAACGCTTCGCCGAGCAAGGCTATGCCGCTCTTTGTGTAGATTTGTACCGGGGGAAATCAACATCGGATGCGCAAGAGGCGCATGAATTGATGCGTTTGCCCGATGACCAGGCGGTGCGCGATATGAAAGCTGGGTTCGCCTATCTGCAAGAGCGTGAGGACGTGCAGGACAACAACATCGGCTGTATTGGCTGGTGCATGGGCGGCGGTTATGCGCTTAAAGCTGCGTTGAATATATCAGACTTGGATGCTTGTGTGATTTGCTATGGACGTTTGGTGACTGATAAGAATGAACTGGCCCCCATTCAGTGCCCCATCTTGGGACTCTTTGGTGCGGAAGACCGGGGTATCCCCGGCGAAACTGTACGAAAATTTGAAAGCCAGGCGAAAGACGCCGGGAAAGATGTTGAAATTCATATTTATGAGGGTGTTGGCCATGCGTTTATGCGTGGAGATGCTGATTCAACAGCCACCAAAAAGGCTTGGCGGGAAATTGATGAATTTTTCAAGTCAGAATTGATGCAGTAGACTCAATATAAATATCAATATCATTATGAATGGAGTATGTGATTCTACCTGAACAGATTCACATACTCCATCTAAAAAAAGGGCGAAGGTTGCCCTTCGCCTAAAGATGCATAAATGCATCACGGATCGAATGAGATTGAGAAATTCTTCCTTCAGTTCCCTAATGGGTTTTCATCATTCCATAGCTGAATTCGGTTCATGAAATACAAAAATTTATTTGTGGTGGCCATCCATCCTGTATGGCTTTCCAAGCCTAAATTCGGTTGCCGTTTTTGTATTCCATCGGCTTTTCGGAAGAATTTCATTGCAGTTTTCTGTTGCACGACCATTTTAGGTTAGGTGATTCAAATTCTTTATGAAAAACGCATGAATCAATTAAAAGGAGAAAATAATTTATACATAACAACAGGAACTGCTTTAATCTTTTACAGATACTATATGCAATCTATGAGCCAATTTTATTGGCGCTATCAATTCTCCACTGAATTTCAATCAAACAAGTTGAAATTATTGAACTTATACTAATTCAAACATAAAAGTAATTAAGAAATTGTTTTACAAATTTGCAAAATGACAAAATGACAATTATAAAAGTTATGGATTGAGCAATACAAATTTTTAGAATTGAGAAAACAGGTTGGGAATTTTTATAGGTGACATGCAAAGACAGACTACGCATGTTTTTGCTAGCAGTTTTGGTCACACCTATGCCTTGGCTTCGGGATGAAGTTTTGGGGTGTTTGATTGAATTTTTAAGGACATAAAGGATATGTAACGCGGTAATGATTTTCCGGTTTTATCCTTGCCGTATTTCTTGTGGAATTTGTTAAGTTGTGAACATTTTTGAATTTCTCCTTTTTCGCCCAGGCTTGAAAGCCTGGGCTAATTTCTTTCAGTCCCTTGCGGGATGTACAACTAAAGAACATCCGGTAAATTCTTAATCCACCATATTAAAAGCCACTTCTCTCATAATCACTCAGGTTGTACTCACCGGGCTGTACGGTGGTCCACGCGGGACTCGCCCAATTATTAATCAACAACAATGGGGCGAGCCAGCTGTCTGAGATCACGATGCTTTTGCATCGTGCCCCGTCGATTTTTACTAATCCGCTATCGGGATTCGATTTTGTATGGGATCGAATGTCGATGCAGCGGATCGGCGTTCGGCTGAGGATCGCGCGAATTCTTCCTCACCCTTATATAAAGTACCGCAAAATGGGTTTATTATCTGAAATAAAAGATTTGCGATGTTAATGTAAGGGGTTGTGATTATTGGGGTTGGATCGGGTGATTTTTTTTGGGGTGGCTGCGGGGTTGTTTTTTTGTTTCTTGTCTGAACCCGGAAGGAGGAAGGAATGGCAGGAAGGAATGGCAGGATAACGGCAAAGGCTTTGAATCACGGATTGCACAGATTTT
>CAZEZQ010000791.1:0-3346 GCA_964516245.1 uncultured bacterium
GTAATTGTTTTTCTGCTGATTCGCATAGGGTAGATTCGTATTTTTCTTGATTTATTCATTTGAGAGTAGAGATGGTATAAAGATCAAAATACGAACTAAGAATCGGACAAATTATATTTTCTTTCATTTATTCAGGTGAAACGTCTGTGCTACAATGAGCCTAACATTTAGAGTCTCACCTATATTTTCAATGGAGTGTTATTAAAAGAAATGATGAAAAAATCACTTACTATCATTCTTTTCGTTCTTATTTCTGTACTATCGTTGCATGCTCAGGAAAACAGGATTGTGCCTAGCTTGCCTGAGGAAGGTGAATCGATTCGGGTGATAATCGATACTGATGCCGCCTGTGAAATCGATGATCTGTACGCCATCGCGCTAGCAATTGTATCAACTGATCGTTTCAACATAGAAGGATTTGTTGGCACACACTTTGGTGACAGTGGTGGCCCCAAGGGGATTGAGCGTTCTGTGGAAGCCATCCAAACCGTGCTTGAAAAAGCAGGGATGCAGGGGAGGTACACCGTACAAAGAGGGGCGGATCCGTTTCAATACAGCCAGGTTCCGGTTGAGTCGGAGGGAGTGGATTTCATCATTGAAAAAGCCAAAACCGCTAGCCGTGAAGAGCCTTTGTGGATCATCGCACTGGGTGCTTGCACAAACGTGGCTTCCGCCTATTTGAAAGACCCGTCGATAGCCGAATCGGTGGTCGTATTTTGGCACGGACGCACACGCTGGCCGGATAAATGTTGGAATTTCAATGCGTATAATGATTTGAAGGCGGTTCGAATTTTGTTCCGATCAAATCTTCCTCTTATTTTATTTGATACGGGAACGTACTTGCGCTGTCCGATGGAAGAATCTGCTGAACGGATAGCCCCTTATGGTGACTTGGGGAAATATCTTCATGAGTTCAGGTATAAAAGTGATTGGTATCAATCATCCACCAAAGGATTTTATGATTTAGGGGATGTCGCTGCAGTGGTTGACCCGTCACTGGTTTATCATGAAGTTGTACACGCGCCAGATGTAAATTGGGATATGGAATATCAGCACAATAAAAAACATGGGAAGATCAGGCGCATTTATCAAATTGACCGGGATGGGACGTTTGATTTGCTGCATGAGAAGTTGAAACAGCAGTATGGACGTTAGTAGCCTCACTGTATCCCTCTCCAAGAGGGATAGGGAATCGTATAGCGAAGCAAAACAAGCAGCCTGATGGGTTACGCTTCGCTTTTAACCCATCCTACAAAATTTTCAACCATCTAGAAAATATCATTTTATTCATTCCCAATAGGCGCGGGGGCTGGTTGTGGGGTTCCCCTTGTTGCTTTGCCATGTAGAACGCCCTCTTCGTCGAACCAAAGGGGATCGATGCATACAAAGCGGTTCCATGCTTCTGTGTCATCTTTTTGCTGATGATAGACCGACCATAATTTGCCTTCACCGTCTTTTACAACACAGCCATGACCGGGACCGAAGGCGTTTTCGTTCCGGTGAACGATGGGATTGCCGGGATATTTTTTGAATGGCCCCATGGGATGCTCTGCAGCCGCGCAGCCGATGGCGTAATCCAACGAATTGGCTCCAGTGCCGGAATAAAGCAAGTAATAGGTATCTTTGTTTTTCAGCATCCAAGGGCCTTCGGTTACGGGACCTTGTTTCTTTTCCCACGGTTCGGTGGGGGAAATGATTTGGACAGGTTCACCTTTCTTTTTCAAAGGCGTTTCCATCTGTTGAACGTGAATGCGAAAGCCCGGCAATTGCACGTAGTACAAATAATAATTCCCGTTCTCGTAAAACATGTGGGCATCGATGGCGTTTTCGTATAACGTATTTTGATCTTCGAAGTTCTCATCCGGCCGGTTGGCCACCGCGACACCAATGCGCTTGTTGACGGTGTAATAGAGATAAAACTTGCCGCTTTGGGGATCATGGAACACATCCGGAGCCCAGACATTGCGGTTGCTGGGTTGAAAGACGCGCTTGCCTTTTTGCCAATTCACCAAATCAGTGGAGGTGTAAACATGATAACTGACATTGTCTCCAGTGGGATAGAGATAATACACACCCTTGTATTGAATGACGCAGGGGTCGGCCAGGCCGATCTCGTCAATAACGGGATTGGTGTAGGTTTCAGCCGAATACAGATTCGATGCATTCACCAAGAATGAACAGGAGAAAATGATTGTAAGCAGCATATTCTTTTTCATGGCATTGCCTCTTTCTAATTTCGTATCTCAACCAATGCCTCGATCCAATGGCGTAGATCCCAATCTTGAAATTTGATATCGGCTGTAAGGAGCGTCAGGCCTTGGGCGTTTGATGGTGGAGTTATTGTATATGGGATTTCGCCTTGTGCTCTTGGAGCAATTGTTATTTCTTTTGTATGTTTCGAAGTCTTCCAATTGGAAGGTAGATTGAGATGGGCCGTATAGGTTTGTTTGTTGTCAGAATGATTTTGAATGATGATATTTAGATCAAACGCTTTTGAAGCGTTCGCTTGCGCTTGGTAAGGATAAAACCGCGCCCATTTGTGGTCGATGCCGTAATTTGGATTCTCCCAAGGGAATAGTTCTTTCATCATCTCAACCCGTTTTTCGAGAGAGTTGATCATGAAATCGATTTGTCTTTGAGAAAACCGAAAGGTCTCATCAACATGTTGATTGATTAACAGAGTTTTCGGGCGAAGTGATTTCAACACATTCAAACAATAAAAATACCCACTGTTTATATGGACAAAGTTCCGGTTGCGCAGACAATAATCGTCCATCCCAGCTGGGGTGAATGAATCTCCAATGAAAAAGATCGATTCACCATTGTTCTTTTCAACCAACAAGCCACCGTGATACAAAGTTTGGCCTGGGTAATAGGAAAAGGTTAGTTTGAATTCCTGCCAGTTTTGAGTTGTGCCTTCGGGCATCACAGTTATTTTTCTGATTGGATTGTCTGTCATAGCGGGCATTTGATAGGCTTTGGGATGTTCCAAGATATCCTGCTGCTCCGGGCAAGCATACACGGGGCAGTCAAACTCTTCGGCAAATCTTTGGGCCTGGTCTGTATGGTCGTCATGGTAATGCGTGATATAAAGCGCCTTCATCTCAGTGAATGTCCCATTTTTCTGGAGTTCTTTCACCTGATTGAGGATGTTCTCACTGCCACAATCGACCATTAAAGCGGAACCATTTTCAGAGAGAATCAAACGGGAATTGGCAATGGGGACAATCCATTCTGGAGGAGCCTTGTTTATGGTTTCGGCCATCGGCATCCAATCGACATGGGTTGTATCCAATACCCGAGCGGCGTTGGCTTGAATGTATTTGTCTCCAAAATACCACCGCAA
>CAZEZQ010000792.1:0-3339 GCA_964516245.1 uncultured bacterium
TCAATTCGGGTGTGACATCTTTTAATGTGTCTACAACCGAAAATCCAATTTTCTTAAAGTTCATCCCACAATCGTAAAGGAGGAAATACCATGAATCATCTGATCTCTATAAAATCAATTCTAGCTTTTCTCATTTCTGTGTCATTGTTTAACCCATCTGCTTTGGCGCAAATTCAGCCGGAACGAACTCTTACTGTGCAGGATGTAGAAGAAATTGGGACATACTCATTGGCTCTCAATAGCAACAAAGCAGTAGTAGCCTCGTCTCAATCCGCTTGGGTAGTTGATTTATCAACCGGAGACATTTTATTGAAATTTGACGGGCATTTAAATGACCCTAATCCACCGGAAAGTAGTAGCAGAGGAATCACCGCGGTCGATATTTCTCCTGATGGTCAATATGTAGCAACAGGTGACCGGAGAGCCACTGTCTTCATATGGGATATTGAGACGGGTGAAATTATCAGCACTATTCGTACTCCTAATGCAGATAGAGACCCTAGATTTGTATCAGGCAAAGAAATTTTTTCAGTGCAATTTTCTCCAGATGGAAATTACCTTGCAACTGCACAAGTACCAACGGGAGCTGAACCAATTATTGGGCTTCAAGTCTGGGATATCGCTACTAGAGAACCTATATTTGAAACGCGTATAAGTGCTAAGAAAATCATCTTTGCGGAAAAACATAACTTTGTAATTACTATTGGTTCAGGGGTTAAAATCTATTCCCTTGAAACTAGTGATATACTTTTTGAAGATGTGGCGGGTGATATCCGCTTATCGCCGGATAAGAACCATTTGTGGTATACAACCGGCGCAGGAAGACGGTCAGTGAAATTGGTGCATCTTGATTTACGAACGTTGGAAGTGGTGGATTCTTCTGAACCATTCGATGTTCGCAGTTCACCAAAAACATTAATCCATCCAAATGGTAAATTGGTTCTAGTAATTGATGAGGAGATCCGTATTGGAGAAATGAATAAAATCTCAACTCGAATTGTCAATTTAAAATCCAACATGACGTTGAGTAAATTTGTTCGAGATGGACTCACCAACTTTAGAAATTTACAATTCACCCCTGAGGGCAAAAAGTTAATAGGTTCCCATGAAAACAAATTCTTCTTCTGGGATATCTCCAACCTCACTTCCTCCGTCCCCGGTGCGAAAATGCTGGACAACCGGTAAAGACCAAATCACCAATGCAATCCATCACCCCCGCGGGAGCGCCTCATCCCCTCCCGCGGGGGATTGTTCTTCTCAGGGAAAACTTGTGCCCCGCTTTGTTTTTCACCGCCCCTGCGATACGCTTGGACTCACAGGGAAGGATTATAATGATTATTATGCTTGGTGCGGCTGGAACAGCGGCACGAAGTGGGGTGCGATATGGCGCTTTGAATACGAAGAAAACAGTTTCACTGAACTTACACCAGGAGAGGATCGCAATTTCATAGTGTCGGCAGATTTCAGTGGTGAAACCGTTACGTTGTACAAGTTTGATTTCACTCTCGACCCCCCAGAACTAACGGATCAAACGCTTGTTATCAAAGATGAATATTATAATGAAGTGACTGGAATCTCAACTATACCCATTCCAGATGTTGACGCCAACCCGACGTTTATCCAATTTTAAGTATCGAATAGTAAAGGAGAAAAATTATGTGGAAATTCTTAAACACATTCATCATTATCGTTTCACTCATGAGTTTTTGCCTATTTTCAATAGATAAAACCGTTCAAGCCCAAAGACAACCTGACATGGCGATTGAATTTGCGCCCAATCAAGAGACAGATGATGATAGGTTCAAAACCTATACTCTTTCTCCATCTGGTGAAAAGCTTATTACCACGGTTAACAATGAAGCGTCCGTGTGGAATATGCAAACCAAACAACTTGTGACAACTTTTTCGTTTGATGAACCACTGCCATTCAAGGCGTTTCTTAGTGCAGCGTTTTCACCTGACGAGAATTTGATAGCTACTGGCTTGGTAGGTACTGTCAAATTATGGGATGCCACTAGTGGAGAGTTAATTCGAACGATCCGTACATCAACGTTTAATCAGGGTTTTGGCACACCAAGTTCGGTTTTGGCCATTGCGTTTCATCCGGATGGTCGTCGAATGGTTACCAGTGAAAGTCTAGAATTTGGTGGTAGCATTCAAGTATGGGATTTCCAAACCGGTGAGGAAATGTCGAGAAATTCAAATATTGGTGGTTTCACTTCTTTGGAAATCCTCCCTGATGGAAAACGTGTATTGGCTAGTGCAAGAAGTAAAGCACTTATATTATCTATTCAGACTGGTGAAATTCTTAAACAACTTCCTGACGGGTTTGCTAGATTGTCATCTGATGGTTCTTCTGTTTTAATTGTTACTGATGGTAATAAACCTGGAACTAGAGTAGTTAAAATGTTAAATTTATCATCAAGTAATACCTCTGAATCTCCTCAATTTGAAGCTAGATCTACAAATTTCTCATTTTCGAAATCTGGTAAACTGGTTTTGTTTGTAGAAACAATCGATAATCAAGTAAGCAGAACAAAGATTATTAATGTTAACAGTGGAAACACGATTGCTGAATTCGCTTCCAATGGTCGTAAAGCATTTCAAATGCCCCAGTTCTCAGCGGACGGAAAACGTGTTGTAGGTATGGCGAACAACAAGATTTTCTTCTGGGATATCACCGACCTAACTTCCAGCATCCCCAACGCAGTGAATTTGGACAACTAAGCCACGAAATCCATTGATCATTTCAACCGGGAGGGAAGAAATTTTCCTCCCGGTTTTTGTTGATGGATCGCTGTGTTTATACTATAGTTTTTAGTGCATGATTGGAGAGGATATGGATATAAGTATAGGCAATGCGGGCAAAGGGAAATACTGCTCAAAGGCTGGCGAATGTCGCCATGCCTTTGGCACCCGCGAAGATGCTGATGATGATAAATCAGAATTTTATACACCAGATAGTAAAAACAGAGTTTTCACAATTCCCAGCAATCCATCAGGGTATACCGTCGAGCAATATCATATTGATCTTTCAGCTTCTATACCCAGTTTGCAATCAGCAGGAACCGACATTACGGTCAATTCGGGTGTGACATCTTTTAATGTGTCTACAACCGAAAATCCAATTTTCTTGAAATTTATCTCTCAATAAGAAGGAGGATTAAAAATGAATAAAATAGTTACAAACCAATTAACCATTGTACTTTTCATTGTTTCAGCAATGTTCAATCATTCTGTGTTTGCCCAACAGCAGCCTGTCAAATCATTAACCATTCAAGACGATCAGAACGTCCATGATTACGCAATTACGCCGGATGGCAGCAAAGCAGTACTTGC
>CAZEZQ010000793.1:0-2587 GCA_964516245.1 uncultured bacterium
GCTCGGCAGATTGGATGAAGCGGAATTTGGACGAACGGGTAGAAGCCATTACGCCTATTGAAGATTTGGATATACGGCAGCAATTAAAAGAGTATCTTCAAATTATACTCAGAGATAACCGCAAAGCATGGGATATGTCTCCCAATGGCTCATACAGGCAACGAAAACCCGCTGAAAATGAAGAAAAACGCATCGCTCAAGAAATCTTGATGGAACGGACGCTGGAACGCGCCAAAGCTTCATCACAATTGCAAACAAATGATTGATTGTTTGCGTCAAAACAAATTCGCCATTTCTTCGGCTAAGCCTTCTCCAATGGATTGGTGTCCGACGGGGTTGTAGTGGCATTCATCAACAAAGCAACTTTGAAAAAATTGCGATTCATCCTGCTCGCCACTGCGAGCCATGATTTTCTCACGGCTGTCGATCAACAAAATGTTTTCTTCTTTGGCCACATTGCGGTATTTATCGAAGTACAATTCCTGCCGCCTCAGCACGGCTTCCCCATGCAGAGAGCCTACCGGCGCATGCATTTTGAATTGTTCTTGTGCTTTTTCCAGCTCTCCCAACGCTTGATAGCAGCGGCCCATGTACAATCGATAGAGCATATGGGCGTGGTTGTGCAGAGTGGGATAGAGTTTCTCCATAAGAGCCATCGCTTTTTCATATTCTTCAGCATCGATCAATGCCCCGGCCTTTTCGATATCCTGATAGACATAGGGATCGGCGTAGATCAGAAGAAAAACAGGTATGATATCGTTCGCCCGGCATACCCCCACAAAGCGTCTCAATTCATTTTCGAATGTCTCAGGCGCCACACGAATATCAACTTTATCAAGGCTTGGTGGGTTATCATGCAGTTCTTTGAGTTTGGCTTTCCCGAGTTCCTGCAAAAAAGCAAAAAACGTATTGCTCCACTGCAACACTCCCAAAACGTTGCGGGTCATAGCGATGGTGTAAAACGCATCCATCGAATCTGGCGGGCGGGCCACGGTATAGCGCCGGTCATTGTATCCCGGAGCAAACACGGCAACATCAAGGCCATACGCGAGAGACTCTTCCAATTTTCCACGTGCCTGCACGGCTGAATATCCATGGGTACCGGCATTGATCGCCTCAGCATCGATGCCCATATCGCGCAATCGTTTTTGCATCACCATAGAATATGTGGCTTTATCATCCACTTCGTAACCATAGGTTCGTGAATCACCCAATGTAATAATCCGGATTTCATGTTCCGATTCAAGCGGTGTTTCTTGTCCAGCGCGGAAGCCATTGGCATTGACATGAACCGGCCTTCCAAATGCCTCGCCTTGAAACCCCGGCTTCAACCTCCACAACGTTTTTGTGTCCCATAAAAACGCCCGAAAATCATTATCGCGTTCAGCGGCATATTCAGCCCCGAAGTAGATTTCCATAGCAATCACCGGCATCAACAAAATTAACACAAAGAGCGTATGTTTCTGCCGTTTGGTTTTGGGTAGAAATGACATGCATCACCTTTGATTGAAAAGGGATTCGATCGTATCGGCCAATGCCGTTCCGATTAAGAAATGGCCCAAATTGTTCGTATGGCATTCATCGAGATAGCGGGATCGAATAAATCCTTCCATATCGTTCACAAGATTTTCTTCCGGAGAGAGATAAGACAGTTTGCTGTACAACGTATCCAGCATGAGTGCTTCTTTTTTCAATTCAGATTGAATCATGGGCTGCTCCATGTACCGATTCACCTGGCGAAAAGCCTCATGGCTATTTACGATTGATATTTCTGCCTCACTCGCCGCACGTTCAAAGCCATTGAAATAAGGCCGCTGCGCCCGCAAGAGAGATTCACCATGAATCGACCCCATCGGTTTTTGTTGAGAAAAAGATTCTTTCGCTTGCTTTGATTTCCCCAAGGCTTCATACGCTTGACCCATCAAGTAATGGCAATACGCTTTGCCCGATACATGCAAATCGGGAAGAGTTTGATTGAGCAAATTCAATGCCTTTTGTGGTTTCTTTTCTTTCAACAAAACCGCGGCTTTTTCCAACGGGTCGAAAATTGCAGGATTTTGTTCCAATTGCAAAAACAATGGAGTCACTCCATTCGTTCTACACAAGTTGACAAACTTTCTCAGTTCGTTTTCAAACGTGCCGGCATCCACCCGCACAGAAACCGAATCCAAACTCTTGGGATTTTCTAATACCGAATGCAATTTCCATTCGCTGAGTTCGTAGAACAATCCGTAAAAAACATGGCTAAGGCTCAGTGTATCTACAATCATTCGGATACGAGCCATTTGGCGAAAGTTTTCGACCGAATCGGGTGGGGTTAGCAACAAGTAACGCCGGTCGTTATGGCCTGGGGCAAAAATGGCGATATCGGGTTTGTAATGCAGCAATTGTTCAAATCGCGCCCGGCACTGAACGGCAGAATACCCCAACACACCCCCATTAATCACCTGGGCATCTGAAAAACCCCGCTGCCGCAATTGTTCTTGAAGCACGCTTGAAAAGGTCCAGTCTTCACTCGCCAGGTAGCCATACGTTCTTGAATCGCCCAAAGCCAAAATACGCAAACTGGGTTGCGGTTTGGGTGGAT
>CAZEZQ010000793.1:2597-3332 GCA_964516245.1 uncultured bacterium
GGGCTCTCCCCGAAAACCGAAAGAGTTAATCTTTACACGAATGCCATAGGCTTTTCCCTTGCAGTCAGGCTTAAATCGCCAAAAGGTTTTCGTATCCCACTCAAAAGCCAAACGGTCTTGATAGCGCTCGAAATGATACAAACGCGCGAAGATCGCTTCGGCGGCGGCCACCGCAATTAAGAAGAACAATATGCAAATCAACGCCATAATGCGTCGTTTTTTCGGTGTCAAAGCCACTAAAGTCCGCTCCCAAAGTTATTTTGTTCAGGAGTATTACACGGCTGCCCAAAACCGCAAGGGAAAAGATTCGGGAGAAAAATTCCCAAACACGCCAGCAAAAAAAGGGCGGCCGAACCCGGCCGCCCATAATTTGAAACTCTTCGTATATTGTGTCATTCTTCCGGCAAAGGCTGGCCTTTGGTTTCAGGCGCCCAATACACGGCAACCATTCCTATCAAATAAACCAAAGCCATCACCATAGCGGCGGTACGGAAGGTCATCGCCAATGCCAACAGGCCAAATATAGCTGGACCGGGAGCCGCCAGAAAACGAACTGTGTTGTAGCAGAAACCAACCCCGGTTCCCCGCAAGCGAGTGGGGAAGAGTTCGGGGAAGTAAATGGAATAGCCAGCAAACAAAGCCAATTGGGCGAAGCCCATCAATGGCAGCATCCAATAGGCATCTGTGGCTGAATTCAACGAGCTAAACACAAACATGGTTGAGCCCATTGCCAGA
>CAZEZQ010000794.1:0-1150 GCA_964516245.1 uncultured bacterium
GGGATTGCCGGCAAATGCAGAAAAACTCTGGTAGGGCGAGTCGCCAAATCCAGTCGGCCCAAGCGGGAGAACCTGCCACAACGATTGGCCGGTTTCATACAAAAAATCAACAAAACGAAACGCATCAGGGCCAATATCCCCAATGCCATGATGGCCCGGTAGTGAGGTAGGGTGCAGTAAAACCCCGCTGCAACGTTCGCGTAGAGTCATAAGAAATTCACGTCATTCAAATTATCGTTTTTTATGGATGGTAGTAAGCAGCAAGTAAGAGTCAAGTGTGTGATAATCAGCCCAATCAAAAAAAACTGAACCGCTTTTCATCTTGGGAAAATTTTTTACACAGAAAGCATAGTCTGAAAGTTTCCCCTTAATAATCTGATCTTTTTCCACAAGTTTAGGGATCGTGTTTTTGCCCCCCCTTATTAAGGGGGGTAAGCACCGCAGGGGCTGGGGGGATTTAGCGGTATGAGAAAAGTCAGATCCACCCTACCCCCCTTAAAAAAGGGAGAATTCCAAGGTTCATATTTTGTGGGTAAAGATCAGCTTATTAAGGGAGCTGGGGGGATTTGTTGTTGGTTTCACCATTCGATCCCCCCGGCGCCTTCAGCGCCACCCCCCTTAATAAGGGGGGCAAAAAAACGTTACCCATACTTGTGTGTAAAATCCCCAATCTTGGGTAGGGGATTTGCTTCATCCAACCAAAATATTTCCCAGAATTTCACATGAATGAAGAAACCAACAAGCCATTATTCATAAAGTTCTTTCTCGGCTTCGACATAATTTTGCATCCATTCCCACTCGCGCTGCAAACCTTCTTGAAGCGTTACTTGGGGTTGGTATCCCAAAAGCTTCTGCGCCTTGCTGGTATCGGCCCAGGTATCTTTCACATCCCCTAGAAAACGTTCCTGCTTTTGAACATTGGGTTCGAAGCCCGTAATCTCATGAAGAAGAGCAAGCACATCGTTCAGCGAGATGCGGCAGCCGCCGCCAATGTTAAACACTTCGCCTTGAACCGGTTTTTGCATAGCCAGCAGATTGGCTTCAACGATATCGTCTACATAAGTAAAATCGCGGGTTTGGCTTCCATCTCCCAAAATCGAAATGGGATGGCCTAACAACAAAGACTTGAGAAAAATATGAAACGCCATAT
>CAZEZQ010000794.1:1160-3325 GCA_964516245.1 uncultured bacterium
TACACCGTAAAATAGCGCAAAGAGACGGTCGGCAACCCATAATTGGCGTGGTAAAGCATGCAAAGATGTTCGGCAGCCAATTTGGTCACGCCATAGGGTGAATAAGGCTGCGGCAGATTTTCTTCAGTAGTTGGGAGATGTTCGGTGTTGCCATATACCGAAGATGAAGATGAAAAAACCACTTTGAGAGGCTTTTGCAAGGTTTTGATGGTTTCAAGAAGGTTTTGTGTGGCCTCGATGTTGTTTTTGACATACAGATGAAACTGCTTCCCCCAGCTGCCGCGAACACCCGGCTGGCCGGCCACATGAAATACTCCATCAATCCCATCCAACAAGGGGCTTAAGTCGGTGGCTAACAAATCATATTCATGAAACAAAAATCGATCGTATTGGGTTAAGGCTTCAAGATTCTGCCTTTTGATCAACGGCTCGTAATACTCGGTAAAATTATCCAATCCGATTATGGAATGGCCGTCACGCAGCAAACGTTCCGTCAAACAACTGCCTATAAAACCCGTGCATCCTGTAACCAAATATTTCATCAAATTTCCAGTCTTTGATTGCTGTTTTTTGTATTTCAAACTCTGCGTCTTAACATTTTTTTGAATACAACTGTAAATCGTGATCCATCATTTCGGCAATCAGGCTATCCAACGTTGATTCGGGCTCCCAACCCAAAACAGATTTGGCTTTGCTGCAGTCGCCCAAAAGAAGATCGACTTCGGCAGAGCGGAAAAATTTGGGATTGACCACAACATAATCCTCGTAATTCAACCCCACATATTCAAAGGCCTTTTGGCAAAACTCTTTCACCGAGCAGGTTTCACCGCGGCATACGATGTAATCATCGGGAACCTGGTGTTGAAGCATCATCCACATGGCTTTGACGTAATCGCGCGCATGGCCCCAATCGCGCTTGGCGTCCAAATTGCCGAGTTCGAGTTTATCGGTCAATCCCAATTTGATCTGTGCCACGTGCGAGGTGATTTTGCGGGTGACGAATTCCATCCCCCGGCGGGGCGATTCGTGATTGTAGAGAATTCCGTTGCAAGCAAAAATGTCAAACGCTTCGCGGTAATACTGGGTCAAATCAAAGCCAGTGACTTTCGAGATGCCATAGACAGAGCGGGGATGAAATGGAGTTTTTTCGGTTTGAGGGGTTTCGCGCACTTTGCCGAACATCTCGCTGGAGGCCGCAAAATAAAACTTGCATTGGGGCGCCAATTCTTTGAGTGCAGCGAGAAAAAAATGGGTCCCATTAACGTTGGACTGCAACGTGGAAAACTCATCGAAAAAACTGACCGAAACAAAACTTTGAGCCGCCAGATGGTAGATTTCATCCGGGTGGGTGTCAGCCACGGCTTTATAGATGGAGGGATAATTTTCCAAAGTGCCGTAGACCAATTCGATGTCATCCAAGATGGATTGTATACGGCTGAAACGCTCTGCCGGATCAGAATGGGCCACCCGGCGAACAAATCCATATACTTTATACCCTTTTTCGAGTAGATGCTCGGCCAGATACGAACCATCCTGGCCAGAAATTCCAGTGATTAGTGCTTTCTTCAATGTTTTCGTAATCCTCGTTTATAATTCGCTGTATCCTATTCATTGCCTTGCAAGGGCAGGCAAAAAATGCTTGCCTTGGCTACCCGGGCATCGTATAGCAATAAGCGGCTCGGCAGGAGCACGCCACGGCGCATTTTCAACCTCGCCCTCCCGAGGGGCAAGGGCTTGTAGGCTGGAAACCTACACCACCATAATCGTATATGGCAGGCTGGAAGCCTGCATCACAAATGTTATTTTCGGGTTTGAACGATCAGCTGAGCCAGCAGTCCAAAAAATAATGTTTGAATACCGAAAAGCAAGCACCCCAACACCAGATTCACGTTTTCTACCGGTTTTTGCAGCAATCCATTCAACCACATGATGACTTGAACAACGAAAACAATAGCACCCACACTAAAAAAGAGCAATCCGGCAGGAACAAAGATCGATAAAGGTTTGATGGAGGCGATAACAAGAAGAATTTGAGGGATAACTTTGAAGGGATACTTCAGCGAAACGAACGATTTGCCGGATTCACGCTTGCGAAAGCTTACATCCACCTGGGCGAAACGCATATTTTTGAGATAGGCGTCAAGCAAGACTTGCTGCGTGTAATT
>CAZEZQ010000795.1:0-3323 GCA_964516245.1 uncultured bacterium
AATACAATCTACATGATTATGGTGGATTTGATTTATCATTTTGGAAAGAATTGGGCGCAATGATTGATGAAGAAGACCCTTATGGCCGCATCATCAGTGTCCATCCCACCCCACCGGGTTGGGGAGGCGGCTCAGAAGCTCCCCAATGGAGTACTGCCAATCTCTTGCATGATGAAAGGTGGTTGGATTACAACCAAAGCCAAGTGGGCCATGGCAGGTGGCGCAATGAGATGATCCCTCTTGTGGTTCAAGAAGCCTACAATGTTCAACCCCACAAGCCAATTGTAGTGACCGAGCCCTGGTATGAATTTTTCAAAGGCAATCCCCCGGCCCAAGATGTTCGTTTTGGCGGATGGGCTGCGGTGTTATCGGGCGCAGCGGGCCATAGTTATGGGGGTGGCCATGTTTGGAAAGCGCATGTGCCCGAAGCCCCGGCGGGCGAAGATTCTTGGCCGATGGAGATGGGGTTTAAGACCAACACGCTCGATTACCCCGGTGCGCAATCCATCTCATACATGGCCAAATTCTTAAAAGAAACCGAATGGTGGAAATTGGAGCCACACCCCGAATTGGTAATAGACAATCCATCGCAATATTGCGGAGCCAATATAGGTCAGGAATATGTGATTTATCTCAAATGGGGCGGCTCGGTGAAAATTGATTTGCGTGATGCCTCTGCAAATGATTCATTTCAATGCAAGTGGATTGATCTTACAACCGAAAAAGTCCGTAAGCAGAGAGAAATCAAAGGCGGGCAAATTGAATTGTTTTACCCGCCGGAAGAGAATCCGGCCAGCGCAGACCCAAAAGATTTTCTGCTTCACATTTACCGGTGATCATTCATGTTCGTTCATCATTAGTCATTTTTTGGAGCGCAGGCGTCCTCGCCTGGTTTGTATCATAAGGCAGGCGGGGACGCCTGCGCTCCAAGAGAGGCTCTAACTAAATTCTTATAATTTTTTTTCAAGTATTATTCAGCATCGCGGTGAACGGTGTCCATCGAGAAGGCGGGCAGGCACACGGCGATATATTCTGCCCCATCATCATTGGGAGTGCTATAGCGAATCCATTCGCCTTTGGGGCAGATGACCGCTTGTCCCGCATGAACATCCATGTCGCCATTGTGTGATTCCACCCGCAGCATGCCTTTGAGAACAATGGTGTATTCATCAAACTCAGGCGTTTGTCCCGGTTCCACCCAGCCGCCGGAAGAGCGCATGTGGGCAATGCTCACTGCTTCGTTGCCGGAATTCATTCGGCCAACGTATTCATCGATCAATTTGGGCTTGTTGCCGGCCGCTTCGATCCGACTGGGTTTTTCGATCAATGTAGGCATAGAATGGTCCTTGTATTATTGTTGAATGGTTGATCCTATTTAATGTATAATCATAACATGATGAAGATAAGCACTCTTTTTGATACTTTTCAATTCCGCCCCCAAGCCAATCCCTACCCGCTCTATATTTCTTTGATCATGGTATTTTATCTTCTCGTTTGTGGAGCCAATTTGTATCACAATTCATGGAACATTTGGTTTGGTGGGCCGGGTGTGCAAATTCATCTTCTGAAATTTTTTTATTGTTACTTGTTTTTAGTTAGTACTTTTGTATCTGGTCAGTGATATGAAGTAAATTTCAATAATACCTTGTAATGCGGCTCATTCCTCCCCCAATGAAATGGGGGAGGTTAGGAGGGGGTTAAATATTAGTGTCATCCTTTTTCTTCAACCCTCCCCTAACCCCTCCCAATCTTGGGAGGGGAATTACTTCAACTGGCTGACCTATTACGTGCTTTTATTTACTTAATCAGGCCGCGATTCGGTCTCAAAGCATTTTTGATTACAACCCTTGCTGTATTATGCTCTATTGGCATTGAATTGGTTTTTGATCAATTAGATCCATTGTACAGCGCTTTTGTATTCCATTTAATTATTGCGATTGTTGTTGGTAGGGTTTATTTCAAACAACAAAAAAGCATGTAATGCCCCCTGCCTTAGTTTTGTGAACGTGTGTACACTAAACAGCATGGAACAACCCAATCCAAACCGCATATTGTCACCCGCTCCCAATGCCGAAGACGCCCCCATGGCGGAAAGCATTCGCCCCTATTCGCTGCAAAATTTCATTGGCCAACGAGAAGTGAAAACCAAACTTGAAATTTGCTTACAAGCGGCAAGAAAGAGGGGCGAAGCGGTCGATCATGTGCTATTATCCGGCCCTCCCGGATTGGGCAAAACCACCTTGGCACACATAATCGCCCACGAAATGGGAGTGAATCTACGCACAACATCCGGACCGGTGTTAGAACGCAAAGTCGATTTGGCTGGCTTGCTGACCGAACTCAAAACAGGTGATGTGCTCTTTATTGATGAAATTCACCGTCTTAACCGCGCTGTGGAAGAGTGCCTGTATCCGGCGATGGAAGACTTTTTCTATGATATTCTCATCGGCGAAGGTCCGCACGCCAAATCGGTAAAAATCGACCTCCCTCATTTTACCCTGGTTGGGGCAACCACCCGTTCGGGTATGCTGACTGGCCCCATGCGCGACCGTTTCGGCATCCAATGCCGTCTCAATTTCTACGAAACCGGAGATATTTTTGAAATCCTCTGCCGTTCCGCCCGAATTTTGCAAATTCCTTATGATGAAGATGGGCTGCAAGAACTGGCATTCCGCTCACGCCGTACGCCTCGTGTGGCGAACCGTCTGTTGCGCCGGGTGCGCGATTATGCCCAAGTGCGCTCGGATGGGAAAGTGACTCAAAAAGTGGCTCACGAGGCGTTAGAACTATTGGAGATCGATGAGAGAGGATTGGACCAAATGGATCGGCGGATACTGCAAACCATTGCAGAAAAATTTGATGGGGGTCCGGTGGGGGTCAAAACCATCGCAGTGGCTTTGGGTGAAGATGACGGCACGATAGAAGAAGTTTACGAGCCGTTTCTCATTCAAGAAGGCTTTCTCAACCGAACACCAAGCGGGCGCACGCTTACGTCGCAGGCTTATGCATTGCTTGGTCTGAAAAGCCCAAATCAAAAGAATCAACCTGGATTATTTTGAAACCAATAGAATTTAATTCTGGAATGAAGTAGAATATATGAAAAACAGAATAAAGAGAATCTTATCATGGCGCATGATGCACGAGCGGTAGCAAACTACATACTCGATTTGGCGAACGAGAAGGGAGTGCGTCTAACTCCCATGCAATTGTCTAAACTAGTGTATATTGCTCATGGATGGACATTAGCGGTTAAAGGTGAACCTTTGATTGAAGATTCTGTGGAAGCGTGGAAATTTGGTCCAGTGATTCCCTCTGTTTACCAT
>CAZEZQ010000796.1:0-3314 GCA_964516245.1 uncultured bacterium
GGCTACTCGCCGGGCGCTGTGGGCGTAGAGCAGCAAAAGCCAGCAGAGATAAAAAAAGACCAGAAAAACGAGGCTTTGAAGAAGGTTTACTGCTCCAAACAAAGTGACGAGAAAGATCAATATTTCTGTTGCATTTGTTATAGAAATATCCCACTCGTTTCTCATAAAAAACAGCAAAGCCGGTTGTAGAAACGGAAACCACAACAGGGGAAAATATACACAAAAGCGGCGAAACACTCCTGGAGGCCGGATTTTTTCTTGGATGTGCTCGATCACTTTTTCTTCGTAACGCTGCAATTCACTGGCGAATTGGTGCTCTAGCTGGTGGGGTTGTTCAAGCAAAGTGGAATTCAAGCCTATCGAGCAAGGGTGAAAACTTTGCAGTTGATCGTTGATCTCTTGAATACGGCTGGATGCGGTTTTGCCTTCATAACGGAGCAATTCCCGCGCTGTTTGAGGCCCTTCTTCGTCTGATTGGGCAAAGGCGAATCTTCCGGCAAGAAAAGAGACCAAACCGGCGAATGGGAAACACAACTGCCTGAGAATGGGCCAGCCCTCCACTCGCTGAAGAAACAACCCGTGGCTGATGCGGCGCTGTAAAGTTTCAAACATTTGAACACGTTGCTTGACCCACTCAAAATACGATTGAGAAAAGCTGGACTGGACGGCTTGTTGCAGCCAAGCCAACAGGTGGTCGGTTTCTTCAATTCGCTCGTCCAATTTGTAGTGCGATTGTAAGCGTTCGAGATTCTTGCTGAATTCGTGGCGAATGTTATCGGCCTTGGCCCGGGCGATTTCATCGGGAGAGTGAATGCGGATCAAGCGGTCGTGCAAGCGGCCAAAATCGTATTTCTGGGGCTGCTGGGCAGAGATCATCATCAAACGTTCGGGAGCAAGGCTAGGGATGTTTCGCTGTTGGCATTCTTGATCCAGATAATTCAACACTTCGGCACGAACGCTATGAAGATCGACCTTTCCATCCAGCTGATCTATCTTGTTGAGCACAATGAAATAATTTTCATTGCTCTGCGCCACCGTCTCCAAGCGGTCGATAAATTCATGATCGCCGTATTTTCTTGGAGTAATCACCCAAACCAGGCCCTGCACATGCCGGGCCAAGACTTGTACGTCTTCACGATGGCTAACGAAACGGCTGTCGAAATCGGGGAAATCCATCAGCACGACATTGCGCAAGACATCCCGGTTGTGTGAGACATATTGAAGGCGCTCGCCTACAGAGTCTGCCAGGCGCTTTTGCAGAACACTTAGGTCGTCTTCGTGGCTATATGCTACCGCGATTTTGGTCCCTTCATCCAAAATATCGGTATCCAGCGAAATTTTGTCACCGGCCAGAAGGTTGATCAGCGTGGTTTTGCCGACATCTTTCCCCCCCACGATGCCATACAGAAAGAGTGAATCCGAATCTGTTTCACCACTTTGATGCACCAGCTCTGCCGGCTCACATTCAAGGGCGTCGGCCAATTCGCGGTTCAGGCAGTTTAAATCATATCGCAGTGATTCGATTTTCAGAGTCATTAAACTCTCAAGAAGTAGGATGGGTCATTCGCCGCGGCGAATTTGACCTATCAAAATCCTTTCATTTGAATAAAAGGCCAGCGATCTGAAGTACTTCCCCTCCCAAGATTGGGAGTCCGCCGCGGCGGATAGGGGAGGGTTGAAAGGATATGAAGAGCAAAACTCTTAACCCCCTCCTAACCTCCACACCACGGCGCGCAGGCCCCATTGCATTGGGGGAGGAATAAAAAGACGATTCAATTTTTTTATAATTCACTTCATATGACTGGCCAGTTACTCATTTGAAATGATATCACTCATTTCAGTATCATGCTTGGTTGATTCCACTTTGCAGCCTCTTCATCATTTCCAACATCGCATTGCGCTGTGCGATATGTTTGGAATCATGCGCGAGATTTTTGGTCTCATGAGGGTCGTTCTTCAAATCATACAACTCTTCAAAAGCCAACTTTTCGGGATTCTCAATATCATAGGTTTGAATGAACTTCCATTCAGGAGTGCGCACCGCATAAAGCGGCCAGCTGCCCAAATTCGATCTTGGAGCTTCGTAATAAATTCCTTCACGCCAGAGCGCATTGTCTTTGTGCCGCAGCAATGGCGTTAAACTTTGCCCGTGAACGTTCTTGGGGATATCAACACCTGCCCATTCCAACAGGGTCGGCATAATGTCGATATTCAACACCGGCTGATCGATCACACCAGGTTCGATGCCCGGGCCAGCCATAATCATCGGCACCCGGATCGACATTTCGTAAGGCAGCACCTTGCTGGTGAAGCCATGCTCGCCCATAAACCAGCCATTGTCGCTGATGAAAACGATGTAGGTGTTATCTCGCAAATTGTGTTCATCCAAGGTTTTGAACAAATCGCCCAAGGCCTTGTCCATATCCGTTATCGCGCCATAGCAGCGCCGGTAATGTTGTTGAATATTTTTCGGGTCGCCGTAACCGTATTTCAACGCCTGCTGCCGGTTGCGGCCTTCTTTTAAGTAGGGTGGTTTGCCTTCAAGATCATCATCCCAGGTTTCTGGGACCGGCATATCATCCACATCATATCGTTTCAGTGTTTCTTCGCGGGGGGTCCAATCGAATTCATGATTCATGTGGGGGATCTGGGTGCAATGAAACAAGACGAACGGCTGCTTCGATTTCACCGCTTCTTCTATGAAATGGCTTGATTTTTTGGTGTTGAAATCTTCGATGAACCCTTCGGCAGTCTTTTCTTCACCCATGTCAATTACATTCCGGTCCCAAAAGCGGCCGTTGGAGCGGAAGAAACAATGGTAATCAAAACCAACTTCTTCGGGTGAATTTTCCAAATGCCATTTGCCTACCATTCCGGTTTTGTATCCCGCTTCTTTGAGGAGATGGGCGAATGTTTTTTCATCCTTTGTCATGCCCGCATTATTGCCTACAAAGGTAACACCGGTGGCGCTGCCGTAGCGCCCGGTTAGACATGCCGCCCGGCTGGGGCTGCAAATAGAGAGCGTGACGCAAGCCTGGCCGAACCGCACCCCGCCTTGGGCTAATCTGTCCAAATGGGGAGTGTGAATCAGTGGATTTACACAGCCCAATTCGTCAATGCGCTGATCGTCGCTTAAGATAAAAACAAAATTCGGTTTGTTTTTGGCCAGCGCTGGTTGGCCGCTCATGGCCAAGGCGGCACTCCCCAATACCGTTGTGTTGAGAAACTCTCTGCGATTTGGCATAATCTTATCCTCATTGTCTGAACTTGAATCAAATCTTACTCCTCCCCCAATCTGGGGGAGGTTGGGAGGG
>CAZEZQ010000797.1:0-3313 GCA_964516245.1 uncultured bacterium
GTATCGCCCGGCTGGCTGGTATACAAATGCTCTGCGAGAGTATTCTCGCTGGTGGCTTCTACCTCGATTTCAATCCATTGGCCTTCTTTTACTTTATTGGTTGAGGATACTGTGATCCAAAAATCCCCACGCTGGGCGGGCTGTGTAATTCGAGAGAGCAGCGCGGAGCGGTAATTGCCTTTGAGCCACACAAAACCGCCCGACCAGGAATAATTTGAAGTTTTTCGCCCACCCGTGGTCGCTCCCCAATTGGGGCGGATGTCGTTTAAATACTCAGGGAAATACAAAATGGCGCCGTCGCGCGATTCTCCTTTAAGCACCACGTTTGATTTCTCAATTTCAATAATCTCGGTAATTTTGTAGGTCCCGTTGGGAACGTAAACCGCGCCTGAATCCACGCTCTCGATGGCGTTGAGAAAGGCCTGGCTATCATCATGCTCGCCGTCGCCGACTGCGCCGAAATCTTTTACGTTGGCTGCGATAGGAATATCGGGTATGTCTTTTTCGCCGTTATGGTACCCGGCATAAGAGACATCGGGCAAGCGGCTGCCGGGTGACCAGAGTTCGCCGTTTTTGCCCCAGAGTTGGGAATGAATTTGCGCCAGGGAATATTGCGATGCAGTGAAAATGATTAATGTTGATAAAAGAATGCGAAACATGAATCTCTCCTAATAATAGGTATTCATAGACGATTCGGCAAAAAGTCTTTTTTGGAGCGCAGGCGTCCTCGCCTGCATCATTATATAGTACATTTTAGATGCCAGCATTACTATATATTTATGGCTATTTTCTGGAACGGACTTTTTGCCGGTTCGTCATTAATATAATTTCAATAAACTGGATACACAAGATTAAGTGGACATGGATCCACCCTACTTATACTGGTGGGCTGAAGCCCACCCTACAATTTTTTTTACAGGTATGTATCCAATGATTATTGTTGCTCTTTTAGTTTCTTTTTCATTTCTGCAGTCATCTGAGCCCATGACTCTTTGCCGGTTTGGTAGTAATGGCCGACTTCCATTTTGATGCGAATGGCTTCGAAGAACTCTTTTTGCACCCGTTCGAGATTCTGTTTGGAAACCTCCAACCCGTTTTCTTTCAAAATCTCTTGATATAAGGTTTTACGGTCGGCATTTTCGGCTTCCACCAGATTTTTCACTTGGGTGAGCCCTTTGAGATCAAGACCTTCCTGGCTGCGAATGGCGAGATAGCCGTCCATCCCTTCACCAATTACGCCAGAATTGTAATACGGTTTGAGTTGCTTGTAGCGTTCGGTGCGTTGTTTGATGATTTGTTTGATCACCGGGGTTTCGATGCTGATATCCACATTGTTTTGCGCGTGGGCTGCGTTGACTCCGAAGTTCAGCACCAGGCGGAAGCGCCGCCCGGGGGAGTTTTGATAGGGCAAGGCGCTTAAGCCTTCGGTGCCCTTGCCAGAGCGCACCCGTTCTTCGATATCCTGAGCTGCGTCGTTGATCTGTTTTTCTGGGAAATACACATTAACCGTGAGGCTCACGCAGTTCGTGAGAAAGACCATAAACCCAAATGCCACTAAATATTTGAACAATTTCATCATGAACGCTCCTTTGTTTCGCGAATGTTTTTGAATGAAAAACGAGGGAAGGATGGTCCCTTCCCTCGTGTATTATAAATGCTTTTTGTGAGTGATAAATTTGTCGTTTGAAAATTTATTCGTTTGAATTTTCGCTGTTTTGATTGTTTTGAGACGAGTCACCATTGTTTTTCAAAGAATGGGGTGGATCAAATCCTTGAATCATCGTTGACGGACGAGGCATTGTAGGCATGGGATTACTACCGCCTTTCCGTATATAACCTTCTTTAATTTCTATAAATTTTCCTTGGTCTTTAAGCCCCATTGTATTTCAACCTTTTCTAATATGCTTTTTTCCATTTTAGCAGTATATTTCAATTGTGGAAATTCAATTATATACTTTTCTTTTGACTTGGCTAAATAAATTCCGGGAGAAGCCATAATCATAGTTCCACTTGAATTTTCATAGACAATGACGTCCCGAATAAACAACTCATTTTTTTCATCTCCAACAGAATATTCAGCAATCCATCCTGAGTATGCTCTGTTATCTTCAATATCTCTAATTATTGCCCACGATTCGTTTCCTATATCAGCATTCATTAACTTTGTAAAAGTATCCAGTTCACCATGTTTTTTTGTGATACGAAGCCAACGAGAAAATCTAAATAAAAGTTTGTACGTATCAATAGCAGTAATAATAAATCCTACAAGGATAGCAACGCATGAAACATAAAATACCTCTGAATAATCAATCATTGCCGGTTCTTTTAAGGTATCAAAAAAATGAAATTGAAACTCAAACCCAATATATGATAAAGGGATGGCAAACCCAAAATAATAAAGAAGGTAACTAAGAAAACCAAACAGAAAAGAAAATACAACAACTTCATATGCCTTTTTATCTTTTTGGTGGGTCAACTCTTCGAACACTTTGTATGCAATAATACCTGGTAAGAAGATTAGCATGATGTAAAGAGTAAATTGTGAAAAGTTCATAGCTGCATCTTATTCTCTGAAAATTTTCCAAATTATCTCACAAAAGCAAGATTAAATATAGGCACTTATTCTATGGCAATATCGAAAAAAAACAAATTGTCACAGTTTACAAAAACACTATAAATTTACCAGAATTGGCATGTGAATAGTTTCTTGAGGTTCTTCACTTGATGAGAAATAAAATCCAAACGCCCCTCATATTCTTCATGAGGGGCTATTTTCATTTTATAAAAATGGAAATAGGTTGGAACGAATTATAAGGCGCCAGAATTTTCTATGATCCCCGCAAATGATTCGACTTTGAGGGAGGCGCCGCCAACCAAAGCGCCATCAATGTCGGTTTGTTGCAACAGGTCGCCTGCGTTTTCAGGTTTCACGCTGCCGCCGTATTGAATGCGAATCGCTTCGGCAGTGGCGCCGTCATAAAGTTTGGCCAAAAGGGCGCGGGCGAAGGCGTGAGAGTTTTGGGCATCTTCGGGGGTGGCGGTTTTTCCGGTGCCGATGGCCCAAACCGGTTCGTATGCAAGAACCACTTTTTTGGCGTCTTCAGCCGAGAGCCCGGCCAAGCCGCCGCGAATGTGGTCTTCGATCACGTTTTCTGTTTTACCCGCGTCGCGTTCTTCTTCGGTTTCGCCCAGGCACATAATCGGGGTGAGGCCATTTTCAAGCGCGAATTTCACTTTTTCGTTTATGAATTGGTTGCTTTCTTTGAAATATTGGCGGCGTTCAGAGTGGCCTATAATCACGTATTGGCAGCCG
>CAZEZQ010000798.1:0-3312 GCA_964516245.1 uncultured bacterium
GCTCCCGCCGAGCCGGTTTCTCGTTCAAGCGGCTCATCAGGAGATTCGCCCTCCCTATCAATTTCCCAATTTGATCTCAAGTTAATGACATTGGATTAAGAGAGGGATTCAATTAAACTATCCTTTTTCTCACAAATCACGCGTAATTATCATAAAAAACCATGAACCATACCAAACGAATCCTCCCCTCCATCATCGCCGCCCCCTTCGATTCCCTGGGCGAATCCATCCGTTCTCTTGAACAAGCTGGGATGGAGCTATTGCATTTCGATGTGATGGACGGCCATTTTGTGCCCAATCTCACTCTCGGCCCTCTCATTATCCAAAGCCTGAATAACAAATTGAAAAGCCTATATGATGTGCACTTAATGGTCACCAATCCCGAGACCCAGGTTGAATGGTTCAACATCCCGAGCGTGCGCAGCCTTACGGTACACATAGAAACCATAGATCAAAACTTCACTCTCTTGTCGAAAATCCGTAATTTCGGCAAAGAAACGGGTATCACTCTCAATCCACCCACCGATATCCATTCGCTTGACCCCGTATTGGATACGGTCGACCAAGTCTTGGTGATGACCGTTCACCCCGGTTTTAGCGGGCAAAAATTTATGCCGGAAATGCTATCCAAAGCCGAATACCTGGCCAACCGGCGCGAGCAGTCTGGATATACGTACCGCATCCAGATGGATGGCGGTATCGGCGCCGAAACCGTATCTTCAGCCTTCAATGCCGGTGTTGATGAATTCGTGGCCGGTTCGGCAATATTCCACGCCCCAAATCCCCTCAAAGCCTATCGCAGCCTATGCCAAAGCGTCGGGGCGCTCCATTCGTAGTACTCTGTCACATATCGTGAACTAGCCTATGCGCACGAATAAAATGATGGCAATACGTTTTAATGTACAAACCTGTCGGGAGGGCGAGGTTGAAAATGCGCCGTGGCGTGCTCCCGCCAAGCCGCTTGTCGCCGTTAGGAGGGCGAGGCTCCCGCCGAGCCGCTTGTCGCCGTTAGGAGGGCGAGGCTCCCGCCGAGCCGGTTTTCTGCAAACACGAATGTTATTGATTTAGAATTTTTCACCCATCACTCCATGCTTGACGGAGTAGTAGTGTAACATGCCCCCTACAAAAATTATTTAAAGTGTTCCTTTTACATAGCATTCCAATTATAGTATGGTATACAGAATGTTACATTCATTGTGTTCGTGTTGGAGCTTTCCGGCTTATGGCCACCTTAAATCGAGAGCAGATTATAAAATATATCCGCACTTTAGAAAATAAGGTAAAGAAATATGCTATAGCTCTGAAAAAACGCGATCAAGAAATCAACCACTTGCGCACTCAATTACAATCATTTACTAAAGAACAAGTTATCAAGAAACCTGAAAACGGCATTACCTCTTCAGAAGATTCTTCTCCTAAAACCGAATTTAAGCAACAAAATAAAGTCAACCCTCTTGAAGAGCGCCCAAAAACCTTTACTGAAAAAGCTGATATAGGCGCCGATCAACGGGCCAAAGATGCCATGCGGGGCAAGAAAGACAAAGACGCCCAGATCGACCTCGAACCGCCATCCGGTCAAAACGATGATTACAAAACCGCTGTTGATTACCTAAAAGAGATCAACGAAGAAGAAGAAGAAGGCAACCAAAGCGAAAAAACCAAAGCGCCCGATGCATTCACTCCCACAATTAGCTTTACCCCCGGCGCATTTCTCTGCGCGGTTCTCGAAGGCGAAGAAGAAGCCGACGAAGCCAAAGCCCTTCTTGAACAACTGCACAATTGCGAACAAGATGAAAAACGCAATATTTTGCGCTCTCTCACCACTCTTCATTGGCGCATGGTTCATTCGATGGGCAAACGGCTCTACACCGAAAACCTGCCCTGGGAAAAGCGTTTGTTTATGCGCTACGGCATGGTAGATGATAAACTCATGGCCAACCGCATGGATGTATGGGAACAACTCTATCTCGACACCAGCAAACCCGGCGACACCGGCATCTATTATATCGACGAATGGCTCGACGAAATCGCCAAAGGAAACTTGAAATATAGCACCATTGATGAAATGGCTTTGGAGGGCGCCAAACCCGATCAAAACGCCACCGGCGAAGAGGCCCTGCGCTACGAGCTCATCAATGTGCCGCAAATGCAGCGCTTGGCCGTAGGGCCTCGCGCCAACAGCATATCGATCCTGGTGCAGGAATACTGCGTCCCCAGCCGCGACAACCCCATCATCACCCGCCAATGGCTGCAAGAAGCGATGAAACATTGCCTGAAATGCGACTACAAGATGTTTCATCGCCGCTACAAAGTCGAAGACAAAATCGTTCAACCCCTTTTTATTATCTGCCCCGGCTACGGGCAAAAAGGTGGATGCTGGGAACCGTGGAGCACCGGCAGAAAAGGCGATACCGGCCCCCGAATTTGCCTGTGCGCTTTCCCCCCCCGCAACAGTATGAAAGCCCTGCTTTATGGCCTGGCCGATTACCGGTGGGAATTCGCCAAGGCCGACGCTATGCACTACTGGCTCACAGAAGGCCTTACTGGCAAATGGCTGGCGTTGTTTAGCCGGAACGATCAACGCAAAGATTTAAAAAAATGTTTTATTGATAATTATATTCTTTGGGTCACCAAAGAAGCCTATCGGATCCCCAAACTCGAAAAACGTTTCCGTGAATTTTTCTGGCACAATATACCTTTCAGCGAGGAAATCAAACAAAACTTAAAAGGCGGGGGGATGTTTGGACGATTGATCGAACTCGAAGAAGCCAAAAAAAGGCGCGAAGAAGAAGAGCGGCGAGAACTCGAACGCATCAAAGCCGAACGCGAAGCCCGCCGGGCCGCCCGCAATGCCAAACTGGAAGGCGATTGATTTCTCATGCCGATTCAAATTCTTCAATCCATTCTCATGCTCATCGTCGGTTGGGCTTCTCTGCTTCTCACCGGCCGTTTGTTTGATTTGGTAAGCAACGAAACCCATGCCACTTGGAAAGACGATGCCTTGGCTTCATTAACGATTGTGGTGGTCACGGGTATTGTATTTGCCGGATGCTTAATTCTCAGCTATCCACCCAACATTACGGGTTTAGCCTATCTGGGAATGATTTATTTCGCATTTCAGCTGGATGGGATCTTGTACATCATCACATTTTGGAGCGCAGGCGTCCCCGACTGCACTGTATGTTAATACAGGCGTCCCGCCTGCACTATATGTTGATGCAGGCGTCCCCGCCTGCACTGTATGTTAATACAGGCGTCCCGACTGCACTATATGTTGATGCAGGCGTCCCCGCCTGCACTGTATGTTAATAC
>CAZEZQ010000799.1:0-3297 GCA_964516245.1 uncultured bacterium
CAAGGGGGCAAAGGGAGAATGGGTTGTGTTTCAAACTTATATGACTTATGCGGCATCTTATTGGATTCGATCTGCACGCCACGGCGCATTTTCAACGCCGCCCTTGTTTTACAAAACTACATTGCAAAAATTCCATACATCCTCATCAGTTTTTCACATTTGGCGTGTTAAAATATACGTTACCGTTAGAATTCGTAGATTACGCTGGGAATTACTTTGCGAGTCTTTCTACAACTTCGCTTGTTCGAAAGAGTTTTTGACGGTAATGCTTTATAACAACTACAGAAAACGGAAGTGGTTATGAACTCAATCTACTTTGTCGACTTTGACAACACCATTTCGAATCAAGATGTGTGGGACTCTTTGGTGCGCACCTTTACCCCCAATGGATGGAAGCAGGTGGTGGGGGCGTACATTCGGGGGGAAATTACCTCGCGTGAGGGCAATTTGAAGGTGGCCGAATTTTTTCCTCCTGTTGAAGAGCAGGCGCGGGAGTTGATTTTGTCGATCGGAATTGATCCTACTTTTCGATCGTTTGCCGATTGGGTGGAGCGGCAAGGGTACCCTATGATGGTGCTTTCAGATGGGTATGACTATTACATTCAGCTTTTATTCGAACAGGCGGGATTGCAGGATCTACCGGTGTTTTGCAACAAACTGGTTTGGTGTGATAGCGGGATTCAGGTAAAATTTCCATATAGAAACAAACAGTGCGTTCGTGATATGGCGCATTGCAAGTGCCAGCACATCCACAAAAACGAAGGGATGCGCCGCGTGTATATCGGCGATGGCATCTCTGACACCTGCGCGGCGGCCTATTGCGAACAGATCTACGCCAAAGCCGATTTAGAGGTGTATTGCCGTGAACATCAGATTGCCCATACCGGCTTTCGCAATTTTGAAGAAATCATCGAGCAAGAAGAAGCCTTATTGCAAGAACTCACAATGCAGGAAGATTGACTATGAAACCCATGACCGTGCCCGGTTTTCAACAAAAGAAAAAAAAGGGCGAGAAAATTTCCATGCTGACCGCTTACGACGCCCTGTTCGCTCAGATGATGGATGAAGCGGGCGTAGATTCAATCTTGGTGGGCGATTCGCTGGGCATGGTGGTGCAGGGCAAAGAAAACACCTTGTCGGTTACTATGGAAGATATGATTTACCACACCCGGGCAGTGAGGCGGGGCACGAAACACGCGCTGCTGGTATCTGATTTGCCCTACCTGAGTTACCAGGTTAGTGGTGAAGAAGCCGTGCGCAACGCCGGGCGGCTCATCAAAGAAGGCGGGGCAGATGCGGTTAAACTCGAAGGCGGGCGCAAGTTTATCGGCGCGATCCAAAAAATGGTGGATGCCAGCATCCCGGTGATGGGACATGTGGGCTTGGGCCCGCAATCCACCAAAATGCTGGGCGGCCACAAAGTGCAGGGCAAAACCAGCGATGCAGTCAAGCGCCTATTGGATGACGCCCTGGCGGTGGAACAGGCAGGGGCGTTCTCGATAGTGATCGAAGCAGTGCCCTGGCCGGTGGCCCAGCGCATCACCAAGCATTTGAGTATCCCCACCATCGGCATCGGCGCCGGTCCGCATTGCGACGGCCAAGTGCTGGTCTATGCGGATATGCTCGGATTGTTCACCGCCTTTCAACCCCATTTTGTACGCCGCTTCGCCACATTGGCCGACGAGGCCAAAAACGCGTTTCGCCACTATGTCGAAGCGGTGCAAGAGAGCGCGTTCCCCTCGATCGATGAGAGTTATTCACTGGATGAATCGGTGATGAAAGAAATCGATCAGTTCGATCCCTTCGCCAATCGCGTAACCAACGATTAAATAACTTAACACGAAGTTTGTTTACTTTTTGTGATGCGGGCATCTTGCCTGCACAGTCAAACTAAATTTGCAAGATAGTGCATTGTCAAAAGTGAAATGATGGGGCTGGTTCTCCCCTAGCCCCCACTTAATAAGCTGATCTTTACCCACAAGTTTGGGGAACGTTTTTTGCCCCCCTTATTAAGGGGGGTAAGCACCGCAGGTGCTGGGGGGATTCGGCGGAATGAGAAAAGCCAGATCCCCCCTACCCCCCCTTAATAAGGGGGGAATTTAAGGTTCACATTTTGTGGGTAAAGATCAGCTTAATAAGGGGGGAATGAGCTTTGGGTAAGCCATCAATTTGAGATTGACGGAATACGGGAGATTCCATCATAAGATAAGAATTTTGCAGGCTGGAAGCCTGCATCACAATTAACATCTCTATGAACATTTACCGATCAATCAAAGAAACTCATCAGGCGATCAGTGAGATTCGGCAGAAGGGGCAATCGATTGGGTTTGTGCCTACGATGGGGTATTTGCATGAGGGGCATCTTTCGCTGGTAAAAGCGGCGCGAAAAGAAAACGATATCGTGGCTGCTTCGGTGTTTGTGAATCCCACCCAGTTTGGCCCCAACGAAGATTTCGAGCAGTATCCACGCGATGAAGAGCGCGATTTCGCATTGCTGCGCGAAGAGGGTACAGACTTGGTGTTCGTTCCGCCGGTAGAAGAAATGTATCCGCAAGGCTTTTCTACCTATGTACAGCCTCCCAAGCAAAGCCAGGGGTGGGAGGGAGCCACCCGGCCCACCCATTTTCGCGGGGTCTGCACAGTGGTATCGATGTTGTTTAACATCGCCCAGCCCAGACACGCCTATTTTGGCCGTAAAGACGCCCAGCAAGCGGCGGTGATAAGGCAAATGGTGCATGACCTGCATTTTCCAATTGAGATTGTGGCTTGCCCCATTGTGCGCGAAGAAGACGGCTTGGCGATGTCGTCACGGAATATTTATTTATCCCCGGAAGAACGCCAGCGCGCTTTGGCGCTTAATCAAATTTTGCTGCGGGGCGTGGAAAAGTTTCGCCAGGGAGAGCGCGACAGCCAAGACCTTCTTGATGAAGCGGCGGCTGAGATCAACGAAGTTGAAGGGGTGAAATTGGATTACTTCGGCATCGTGGATCAAAATACATTTCAATCGGTAGACCATGTGCATGAGGGAGACTTGTTTATCGGCGCCATGTTCGTGGGCAAAACCCGCCTGATCGACAACCGCGAATTTGTACAGGGATGAATTATAATAATATTGTCTGAACCTGGATGTCCAGGATGGAAGGATGACCAGGATGTGTTTGGCCAGAGTGGTACAATGATTTTGACGTGGATCAAAGGTCCCCTCACCCTATCCCTCTCCCTGTGGGCTGATCTTTACCCATAAGTTTAGGGAACGTTTTTTTGCCCCCCTTATCAAGGGGGGTAAGCACCGCAGGG
>CAZEZQ010000800.1:0-3293 GCA_964516245.1 uncultured bacterium
CACGGTGACAGTTCCTTGGTTTAACCCGCCAGCACCGCCCAAACCGCCGCCTCCATAGCCGCCAAAACCACCACCCCCGTAACCGCCAAAACCACCGCCGCCATAACCGCCGATGCCTTGCGCCTGAGAGCCTTGTGGCATTATAAGTGCCGTGATCGAAACAATACTGATAAAACCTATTAGATTTCTGAATTGAAATTTCATAATCCCAATATCTTCACCCATTTAATTTCTCGCTTTTTTACTCGTAGCGGAAAGTATCATGACCGGTAACGGCTGTCAACTTTCCGGAGAGGTTTCCTACGAAAAGATTTTCTTTTCTTTTGATATTTTATATCAATCTCTGCATTTATGAAATGCGAGTCATTAAATTTAACTTCGATTCAACTCAATCGAGCGTTCTACAGCCCGTGTAATTGTTTTTCGAATAATGCCAGCCAAATCAAAATCTTTCAAGGCGGATAAACCAGCTTCGGTAGTTCCACCTGGGGTTGCCACTTTACGTACTAATTCTTCCGGCGAATCCTTACTTTGCCGCAGCACTTCGGCAGACCCGGCCAACATCTCCGTCACCAACCGTTTGGCTGCTTCCTCTTCCATCCCATGCTCTTTAGCTGCGGCAATCAGGTGTTGGGCTACATAAAAGATGTATCCCGGTCCACTTCCCGAAACTGCCGTAACCACATCCTGCATCGGTTCGGCAACCTCAACCACTTCGCCCACTGAACGCAAAATGGTCCGCACCCATTCCCTTGAATCCTTACTCATTTTGTCAGGAAACGAAATAGCGCTTACTCCACACCCCACCTGGGCAGGCAAATTGGGCATTACTCGAACCATGCTATTGGGGCAGCCAAATGCCTGGCTCAATTTTTCCCGGCTGATTCCCGCCAGGATAGAAATCAGGATATGTTCATCTGTTAAATGGGCAGAAAGCGCATCTTTTACATCATTGACCATCTGCGGCTTTACAGCAAGAAACACGGTCGTCGCCCGTTGCGCGACAGAAGCATTGTCTTCGGTGGTTTCGATGCCATACGTCGTGGCAAGAAACTCCCTCCGCTCAGGTTTTATTTCTGATACCAAGATTTCTTGCTTCGAAACGGTTTGTTTACGGATCAATCCAGACAAAACCGCTTCCGCCATGTTGCCGCCACCCAAAAATGCAATCCGTTTGTCCGGCATACTCATGTTGATACAACCTTTTGTTGTGGAACTTCAAAGAAATCTTGCAGCGCCTTCACTTCAAGTGTTTTCTTCATGTCGGATGCAATGCCCAATACCGCCGCCTGGGCGGCTGAAACAGTGGTGACGTAAGGAATATTCATTTCCAATGCACAACGCCGCAGGGCGCGTTCATCATCGGCAGACTCCCGGTCGAGAGGCGTGTTAATGACCAATACCACATTCCTATTCTTCATCAAATCGACAATGTTGGGACGATCTTCTTTCACTTTGTATACAAACTGATTGGGAATTTGGTTGTCATTGAGAAATTTGTGCGTCCCCTTTGTGGCATGGAGTTCAAACCCCATTTCCAATAGCAATTTGGCCGATTGCAGCAAATTGTTCTTGTCTTCATCATTTACACTGAAAACCACTTGCTTTTTATCATCTTTTGGATGGGGGCTGGGCAAAATCATCCCAGCTCCCGCTTGCGCCTTGGCGAATGCCCGGCCAAAGTCAGTCGAAATCCCCATCACTTCGCCCGTCGACTTCATTTCCGGCCCAAGAACTGGATCGACACCCGGAAATTTGACAAACGGCAAGACGGCTTCTTTGACAGCCATGTGGGATATGTTGGGCAATTCAGGCAAATTGAAAGAAGCCAAAGACTCTCCCGCCATCACTTTAGCGGCTATCTTTGCCAACGGCACGCCGGTGGCTTTGCTTACATAGGGAATGGTTCGCGAAGCGCGGGGATTCACCTCCAAAATGTACAATTCTTCCTGCCCCCGCTTACGTGAGACTGCGTACTGTATATTCATCAATCCTTTAACGTTTAACGCTTTCGCCAATGAACGTGTCTGCTCTACGATACGGTCGATGGTCTCCGGTTGCAATGAGCGGGGTGGAACGACACAGGCACTGTCGCCAGAATGCACACCCGCCATTTCAATATGCTCCATTATACCGCCGATCACTACATCTTGCCCATCCGAGACCGCATCAACATCCACTTCAATCGCATCTTCTAAATATTTGTCGATCAATATAGGGTGCTCGGGTGAGGCATCAACCGCCATAGTCATATAACGAGTAAGATGAGATTCGTTATAACAAATCATCATGGCCCGCCCCCCCAACACATACGAAGGCCGAACCAATATGGGATAGCTAAGGTTTTTGGCAATTTCAAGCGCTTCTTCCACATTGGTTGCGGTTCCATTGGGCGGTTGCTGTATGCCCAGTTTGTTGATCAATGCGCCGAAACGTTTTCGATCCTCTGCCAAATCGATGCTATCGGGGGCGGTTCCCAGAATATTGACTCCGGCTTGCTCCAATGGGACCGCCAATTTCAATGGAGTTTGCCCCCCAAATTGAACGATAATGCCCATGGGCTGTTCGGCATCAATAATTTCCATCACATCTTCATACGTAAGCGGTTCGAAATAAAGGCGGTCTGCCGTGTCGTAGTCCGTAGAAACCGTTTCTGGATTCGAATTGACCATGATGGTTTCATAACCAAGTTCTTCTAGCGCAAAGACGGCATGGCAGCAGCAATAATCAAATTCAATGCCTTGGCCAATCCGGTTGGGCCCTCCACCAAGAATAATAATCTTTTCTTTTTCACAGGGGCGTATTTCGCTTTCAGATTCATAGGTGGAATAATGGTAAGGCGTATAGGCTTCGAATTCAGCGGCACAAGTATCCACTGTTTTGTAGACCGGCCGAACCCCCAATTTGTGCCGCAGCTCACGAATTTTTAAATAAGTGGTTCCCCATATCTCTGCCAATTGCCAATCGGAAAACCCAAACTGCTTGGCATCCAATAGTAAATCTTTTAAGTCGTTCTCATTCATAGTCATAAGCAATATCCACTAGATCCTGCGATCAAAAATCTTCACTTTTATTGAATAAAATTCTTTTATCATGAGAGGGCGTCAACCGGGTTGTTATCCCCCCCTGAGTAAGCTAAGGGGGGATCATCCCCCACCAAATCACGTTAAATAATCAACAATTGCGTTCCCGAATCCGAATAAAAAATTACATAGATACGACGATTCGGCAAAAAGTTTTTTTTGGAGCGCAGGTCATAGACGCGCCTTGGTGGGCGTCCTCGCCTGCATCAT
>CAZEZQ010000801.1:0-3291 GCA_964516245.1 uncultured bacterium
TCCCCTCACCCTATCCCTCTCCCAGAGGGCGAGGGGATTGTTGAGCAAACATTATTGAATCACATTAGTTTCTTGTTGATATAGCTCGCCGTGGCGGGTGGGGTGCTCTTAATGCACTTCTTCACCCATTGTCTCATAAACACTTGAAGTGAGAACAACATAAGCCCAAATGAAGAGCACTCCAAATATCAGATCACCCACTGCGAAGGGTTTCCACATATCCGGAATACCGGTGCTGAAACAGTAACTGTAAAAGATATATGGCCGAGCCGCATCATTCTCCGGCGCCAGGAATTATAACCACCCAGCCACTCATCAATGAGAAAATCATTCGTCATCCCAGTACAAGATCAACGTTTCATGGTATTTTAGATGGGAAAAATCATTGGAAAGAGGAGAATAACAATGCAACAAAAATCATCCAATCGACGATCATTTTTGCAGGCGTCTGCCGGTAGTGCGGCAGGCTTAATGCTGATGTCTACCAAGACTGCGCTGGGAGCGCAAGCTAATTCTAAAATTCAAGTGGGAGTGCTCGGTTGTGGGGGCCGGGGAAATTTCGTCACCAAGAAATATATCGAGAATGCGCCGGATGACATTCAGGTAGTGGCGGCGCAGGACCCGTTTGCCGACCGTTTGGAAACCATGAACATTCGCTATGAAATCCCAAAAAACCGCTTGTATCAGGGTTTGGAAGCGCATCAGGAACTTATTGATTCCGATATTGATGCGGTAGCCGTGACTAGCCCTCCCTATTTCCATCCAAAGCAGGTCGAAGCGGCGGTCAAAGCGGGGAAACACATTTGGATGGCCAAGCCCGTGGCGGTGGATGTGCATGGCTGCCAAAGTATTTTGGAAAGTTCCAAAAAAGCGCAAGGAAAGCAAACTTTTTTAGTCGATTTTCAAACCCGCAACAGCCCCAATTTTTTGGAAGCTGTAAAACGTGTGCATGAAGGGAAAATTGGTGATTTGGTATTGGGCCATATTTATTATCATGCCGGCCGATTGGGAGTTAAAGACAAAGAAGGCCTAAGCCCAGATGAATTCCGCCTGCGCAATTGGGTCTTCGACATTGAACTCTCGGGCGACATTATCGTCGAACAGAATGTGCATGTTCTCGATGTCTCAAACTGGTATGTGGGCGCCCACCCGGTCAAAGCCAATGGCACCGGTGGACGCAAAGCGCGAACCGATGTGGGTGATTGTTGGGATCATTTTATCGTGCGCTATCAGTATCCCAATGATATTTTGGTAGATTTCAGCTCTGCCCAATTTACCAAAGGATACAGTGATTTGTGTATGCGGTTTTACGGATCGGAAGGGACAGTCGATGCCCATTACAACGGCCTGGTAAAAATTACAGGCGATCATCCCTGGCCGGGTACGGATCATGACGACACCTGGGATTCCGGTGTGAATAACAACGTGAAGGATTTCGTGAAGAGTATCCGTTCCGGTGATTATATTAATCATGGTGAAGAAAGTGTTCAAAGCACCCTAACCGGTGTTTTAGGACGCATCGCCGCTTACGAAGGCCGTGAAGTAACATGGAAAGAAATGATGGATAATTACCACAAACCCCATAAAGTGAAGTTGGATTTGTAGGAATCGCTTTACTTTATAATGCGTTAAAAGACTTCTTCGATACAATGCACTCGATATAGAAGAATTCGGATTGTGGGTTGATGATATGTTTTTGCCGAACCGACTTGAAGAACAATAAGATTTATTGGATTGTAACCACTTGTTGTTCTTCGGATTCTTGTTCTTCCAACTCACGATTGGGACAGGCAGCGCAGCGTAAATCTTCTCCGTCCGGACCGGAGACCGAAGGACCGCCGCAGGAACCGCGTAGACAGCGGTTGCTGAAGATTACACCAACGCCCATGATGACCATGGCGGTGGCGAAGATAATGATGGTGCTGAGGAGAATCGTAATGATGGTGCTCATAAGGTATTGATTCGTCTTTCGTATTTTTCAGGGGCAACCTTGAAGGTCTTCCCTTTTTTGATCATTCATAGTTTTTGTTGGTGGGCTGAAGCCCACCCTACATAACTTTCTTCAAACTCCGGCTTGGCGGGAGCTTTGCCCTCCTCTGGATTTGAGGAAACATTCCCCTCACCCTAACCCTCTCCCAGCGGGAGAGGGGATTTGTTAAATTTGGCCGGCGAGGTGGAGGTAGTCTTGCATCATTTGGTTTTCTACTTTGGTTTTTTCCAACACGTTGTTAACCACGTCGCCGATTGAAATCATGCCGACCATTTTTTCATTTTCGAAAATCGGCAAATGTCGTATACGATTTTCTGTCATAATGTTCATTACATAGTTTATATCCTGATCGATGGTTCCGCAAATCGGATCGGAGGTCATCACTTCAGACACCTTGAGATTGGGCAGTTCTTCGTAACGATTGTTCAGTTCGTACATGACATCGCGCTCGGTAATGATACCCATTGGTTTGCTCGAAGCGCCCACCACCATGAGCGCACCAATTTTGTGTGAGTTAAACACATGAACCGCCTCCATCACAGGCGCATCCGGTTTGATGGTCCACACTTGTTTGACTTTCTTCTTCTGCAGAATCTCTCGAACTTTCATTGTACCAGTCCTCCTACAAACGGATGAAAAGGGATGGAACCGATTCCGCTGCAAACGTTGATGCTGTTCCACTCCTTTGTATGGGGTAAATCATAACACGGGATGAACGAATTGAAAGCAAAAATCAATAAAAATAATCATTTTGATGGCTAAAAAGTTCACTATCAAACAGATACAATTCGCTTGATTCAATTCGCTTGGGTTACGAGCGATTCAAACGTGGAAGACATCCGTTCGGTAACGCTGCCATCTTCATTTCGAATGAGCATTTGAACCGGCAATTCATGCTCTTTGGCAAACGCCATCCCGGCCTCTGGCCCCAGTACATTGATCGAAGTGGCATAGGCGTCGGCCAATATGCATTGGTTATGCAAAACCGTAACAGATACCAGGTTGTGATTCACTGGCTTTAATGTGCGGGGATCAATGGTATGAGAAATACGCTCTCCATCGACAAAACTGAAATTGCGGTAATCGCCCGAAGTGGCAAGTGATAAATCTTTTATGTGTAGGATGCGCTGTATGGCACGACCCAGCTCGCTGGGTTTTTCGATGGCAATGGCCCAGGGACGGTTTTTGGCATTGTGACCTTTCATCCGCACCTCTCCACCAATTTCTACCATGAAATTTTGAAATTCGTATTGATTTAGGAGAGCAAAAATTTCATCCACACCATAGCCTTTAGCGATGGC
>CAZEZQ010000802.1:0-3289 GCA_964516245.1 uncultured bacterium
CGAGCGGGGTGAGCGCGACCGGCCGGTCGACGGGCAGGTCGCTCGAAGGTCACCCATTCTTTGATTTCTTCAGAACTGGCATGAATGGAGTGTTTTACTTTCAATTCTTTCAGCATGCTGAAAGAATTGATTTTTCTTATTGGCTGAGTTTTGTTCAGGAGGTGTGATGTGTGCAATGTTTTTTCTGTTGCGGGTAAGCATGATTTCTTTACCTGATTCCACGCGGTGTACTATATCGGTCAAATTGCTGTGAGCGTCTTCAATCCCAATTCTTTCCATATCGATTTCCTGACTGATTTACCTATGGTTATTGTATTCCTTATTGTGAATATAATAGCACAATTTTTGCCAGATCAGAAAATCGGAATACCAATAGAGTAAAGAATGGAGAGATGAACATGTCAGAAGGTACAACTCACAGTATATAACGGAAGCTGTTGCCGCTATCGCTTACTATAATGGTATAGTTTCTGAAAAAGAGGCGTGTCGTTTACTGATACAACAAGACTGAATTCGAAGAGGATATCCTTTCCAAAAGTTTGGCTTATCTGTTGTGAGTGGTGCTTCTGAAGACGCGTCTATTGAAATTAAAGATGTATGAGTGAGTGTATTGTCAGTTATAATGTTCCACAGCTCTCACTTTATTTCGCCCTTTACAGGGCTTGAGTTTGTGGATTATTCAATAAAACCAGGGCGTTGCCCTGGGCTATCATATTTCACCCCTTTGGGGTTTCACCACAAGGGTGATACACCCTTTTTTCGGTTTGCTAGACATTTGTTAAAGATCCAAAACAATTTTTAAAGCTTCTCGTATTTTATTCTTATACTACTTTTCTAGTTCACCTTTTTGTTGCCCATTCGGGATACATCTACAGCACGGAGTTGTTTCAGGTTGATGTGGCGTTCCTTATCTAATCCATTTTTTTGGGGTGGGGGTTATATTAACGGCAAAGGGCCATTCATTGTGTTGTGGGAGCAGCGGCGCAACAATAATGGTTCGTGAGCCTTTGTTGACCAAATTCGACTGAATAATGACACAAGGTCTCTTCTTCTTTGTTTCTGCCCCTCGAGTTGGTTCCAAGTCGATCCAATGGATGGCTAACTGCTTATACATTATCGAGACCGTCAGACAATGTCGTCTCCCACGCTGATAGTTCCTTTTGATAGTCAGCGTCTACCGATTCTTCTTGGTTGGCTTTGGCTATCGCCTCTTGCAGTTTTTTCCGCTTTTCTCTTTTGAGCAAGTCATTTATAAAAGCACTCTTGTTTGATCCCCCCTCCTGTTGTAGAAATGCAAAAGCTTCTTCATCCAATGAGAAAGTCGCTCGTTCTGTCATGGCGTCATACTCCTTTTCATATTCTTATATCATATCCAATAATATGATGAAAAGCAGGTATGAAAAGATTCAAGCAAAATTTACATGGCAAATTAGCCTAATTCTCATCTATTCCATCTCAGGCACTGGGGGCGGCCCTTCGGGGATGAAGGGTTTGTATTCGAATCCCTTTGATTTTTCTTTGTATTCTTTTTGAATGGCTTCCCGTTTTTCATTATCGGTGTACAAATCTACAGCGGTCGTTGCCATGGCTTTGGCTGCATACATCATGCCTTTGTGGCCGATTGACATGCCGCTGCATGCTACGACAGCCCAGGAGTGCCAGGGGATATCGCTGGGGGCTGTGGTGACAGAAAAATGGATTGTGGGGACGTTCCAACTGACATCGCCGACATCGGTTGATCCACCGGTGGGATCTTTTGGAGGGAGATCTAAATCTTGTACGGTTCCATCAATGGTTTTGTCTTCTATGCCCAGGGAATTATGCAGTTTCTGAGCGAACTCGAGTTCTTTTTGAGTATATTGAATCTCTCCCAGCTGTTCTAAATTTTCTTGCAGCAACTTTTCGCCTTCAACATTCACCAGCATTTCGTAATAGCCGGTTTGGACGGTGAATTTCGCGTCGACATCAGCCATCATCGCGGCTCCATCGGCAATTTTGCGCGCCCGTTCCAATAAATCGTACACACCTTCATGAGTGTAATCGCGCAAGTAGCCCCATACTTTGGCATATTCGGGGACGACATTGGGGACATTGCCGCCGTTCTCAATTACATAGTGCATGCGGACCGAGGGTTTTACGTGTTCGCGCATCATATTCAAACCGGTGGTGAAAAGTTCCACCCCATCCAAAGCGCTGCGGCCGTTCCAGGGGTCGATCGCGCCATGCGCGGTTTTTCCAAAAAACTCTACCGTGATATCAACCATGGCGCGGCTGCTATCGGTGTCGGCTTTGATTTCGGTTCCAGGGTGCCAAGCGATGCATACGTCGAGATCATCAAAGAGGCCTGCGCGAATCATATAAATCTTGCCGCCGATTCGTTCTTCAGCGGGGGTGCCGTAAAAGCGTATGGTTCCGTCTATCTCTCCTGCTTGAATGAGTTCTTTGATGGCAACGGCTGCCCCCAGGCTTGCGCTTCCGAATAAATTGTGGCCACAACCATGGCCGGAAGCCCCTTCTTGTAAAGGTTCTTTTGTGGGGCTTACTTTTTGAGAAAGACCGGGCAGGGCATCATATTCGCCAAGAATCCCAATAATTGGGCTGCCTTCTCCATAGCTGGCAACGAAAGCAGACGGCATCTCCGCAACACCCCGTTGGACTTCGAAACCTTGTTGCTCAGCATAATTGGCGAGTTCTTTTGAAGACTGAGTTTCTTCCAAGGCCACTTCTGCGTATTTCCATATTTGTTGGCTAATATGAATCAGATCTTCTTTTTGATTGTTGACTTCTTGAACCGCTTTTTCTTTCAATTCGGCCATATCTGAATAAGAGGGCATAATCAGAAATAGGGCTAATATTCCCCATAGCGATAATATTTTTGAAGACAGTGTTTTCATTTTCCATTCTCCATTTCAAGGTTAAAAAACATGATTCAAATTATCGTATCAAAGTTTTAAAAGAAGATTAATGGTGGTTTGAAAATGTGGGAAAGATTAAACAAAAAAGAGCAACCTCTCATAGCATGTTCATCACTCTTTATTGAAAATTCTCAGGAGTAATTTTACAAGAAGGTTCTTTCTTGGATTCTTTAATACTTTAGGGGGTTCTTCAATCCACGCAATTTTATCGTTATAAGGGCTATCAGCTACCTTGTTGTAGAACTTTCTGTCGGCAGTAATCATGATGCCTCCCCTTGTGACGGGGATCGCCAGATAATAAGAGTCATAAACATGGTGATCCAGATTGTTTGCAATACGATAGGCTTGTTTGTAAAGCTCAATTACTGGAAAAA
>CAZEZQ010000803.1:0-3288 GCA_964516245.1 uncultured bacterium
AGCCACAATTCAAGCCGTCAATTTTTTTCGCGCGATGACCGGCCTTCCAGGAAACGTGGTTCATGATGAATCTCTTAGTGTAAAATGCCAGGATTCGTCGCTGATGATGATTGCGCAAGCCAATCTTTCCCATTTTCCTGGTGAGAGTTGGGCTTGCTTTACAGAAGATGGCGCCGAAGCGGCCGGTAAATCCAATTTGGCCTTGGGAAATTTTGGCGCGGGCGCCGTACAAGCCTATATCCAAGACGATGGTTTTGGTAATGAAGTGGTTGGCCACCGGCGTTGGATTCTATACCCCCCTCAAATGGCTATGGGGACGGGTGATACGGATGTTCGCAATCAAAATTTTCCTGGCTCTAATACGCTCTGGGTCATTGGCAGCTTTGGCGCACGGCCCCAATCTCCTGAATGGGTGGCGTGGCCCCCTAGTGGGTATGTTCCTTACCAATTGGTGTTTCACCGATGGTCGTTTTCGAGATCAAATGCGAACTTTTCCAATACATCGGTGATGGTTACAACAGAGGGTGAAAATGTAAATCTAACGGTTCTACCCGTCCAAAATGGATTTGGTGATAATACATTGGTTTGGGAAGTAGAAGGCTTTCCTTCCAATGCGCCCACTCAACCCGTCACCTATTCAGTTGAACTTACTGATGTAATGATCGGTGGGCAAGCACAGTCATTTTCTTATGATGTGATCATGTACAATCACAAAGATTTCTTGGGTACCAGCGATATCAAAACCTGGCATATCCACAACAATTGAAACTGATATATAAGGTGGTCTTTCAGAAAAGCCCAGTATTGAAATGCTGGGCTTTTGTCGTTTCGACGATTATAGACACACCTTGGCCTTGGCTTCGGGTTGAAGTTTTGGGTTGGTTGTGTAATGGATTGAAATTTTTGGGGTTGGGTGGTGAGAATTTTTTTTGGGTGGTTGCGGGGGTGTTTTTTTGTTTCTTGTCTGAACCAGGATTGCCAGGATTTTTTTAGATGACCAGGATGGCGGCAACGGCTTTTTGAACCACAGATGGCGCGGAATGGTTGGATTGCACGGATGGCAGCGATGGTGCTATGGATGGGAGTTATGGGTATGGGGTTGCTTGCCAGCCCTTGAGTTCTTTGTCTGAATCTGGATACCCAGGATGTATAGGATATTCAGGATAACGGCAATGGAACAAACGGCGTTTGACATTGCCATTTTCACTAATTCTGGTCAATGAAGATTTCAAATACCACTAACGCAATTCGTCATAATCGGGCACTTGGGATGTGGTCTCGACAAAATCAGCTAGGTTCCACAAATGAGCGGTGGCGTTTTCTCCTACCGTAAGAAATTGCTTGCCTGAGGGGTGAAAGCGAACCGGTCGAGGTATATCACTATCACTATCTGATTTGAATAATGCCAATTGTTTTTTCTTGTCAACATCCCAAATTCGTGCAGTCCCATCTCTATGACTTATCAGCAAAAGTGATCCATCCGGTGAAAAATCCAATCCGGCGACTCCATCCATATCTGAGGGTAACGAGTAAACAATTTCTCCTGTTTGTAAATCCCAGATTGTGGGCTGATTAAAGTAACTCCCCCCAACAAAAAACCTGCCATCAGCTGACATATCGTATGAAACAACCCCAGACTCTTTCGAAGATTGTAAAGTTAAGACTTTATCTCTTGTATCAATCTCCCAAACATACTTACTGGCAATAAATTGCCCACCATCTGGAAGAAATTCGATAGGTGATCCGACTGGAATGAGTGCAAGCTCACTTCCGTCATTGGCGTCCCAAATTTTTACTCCGCCTGTACCCGCAGTAAGAATAAACCGGTCATCAGGTGAAATCGCTACATCGTTGACATAACCTTCACCTCGAGGATCAAGAGGAGGGTGTCCATCCAAAGTCAATAACTTTTCACCGGTGTTAATATCCCAAACGAACGCAATACCAGTATACCTTGAATAATAAGTGCTTGTTCCCCCAACAAGCCGTTTCCTATCAGAAGATATGGCTAAATCACGAATATCATAATTAGCTAAATCAGGATTCTCATGTTCTGTCGAAATATGTTTGTATATGCCACCCCCTATTTCCCATATGTTTATCCTGACAATCCGCTAGTAAATACAAACTGGCCATCGGGAGAAAATTCAATATCAAGTAAACTTCGAAATTTTTCCCCCTCATCTTGTGGAAACGATTGCACCAGGGTTTGACCAAGAGCGTCAATACTCCAGATCAATAATAAACACAAAATTATAGTAAGACGCGCTATATACTGAAAAAGGATTGAGATGTTCGTTTTCATAGTTTACTCCTTTAAATATATAGAGAAGGGAGGCTGCCAATCCCCCCTTCCACTATATATCATTTCTGTCAATTCGACACCAAAATTCATCTGGCACTTCATGGCTAAGGAACTTCTGGGGGCTGGCTGTAAGTCCGTAAGCGCCGCAATTGTAAAAGACAATATAATCACTGGGTTTTACTTTTTGTTGACAAGCGGTGTTTCTCACCAATACATCTTGGGGGGTGCATAATTTGCCTGTGATGGTTAATGCATATTCCTCACACGGTTCATTTGGTTCTTCAGAAAGAATCTCCCATTCAAAATTTTTGACGATCACCTGGCCCATACCCCCAGCTAATAGATAGTTTTGGTGCATGCCGCCATTGGTGACTGCAAAGGTGTGTTTGGCATTCTCTTTCACGTACAACACTTGTACCACGTAGAGACCGCATTCAGCCACAAAATAGCGGCCCAATTCAAATACAATTGAACAACGCTTCAAGAGGTCTTTGTTTGGGTGATTCTTTTTCAGAGTATCTATTCCTGATTGAATTTTCGTTATGTCCAATTTTTCTTGATTGGCAAAATAATCGATCCCCCATCCCCCGCCGAAATTGATTTTTTTTATTGGAAGTTCCAAGATGTTTTCAATTTGAGATGAATTCTCGAGTGTGTTGGTGAAGGATTGCAAGATTGTATCGGTTTGTAAAATTTGAGACCCTACATGGTTGTGCAAACCGGTGAAATTGATTTGGTTTAACAATTTTCTCCATTCAGATTGATTTTCGTAAATGCTTGAAATGGGGATGCCGAAATGTGTAAAACCCGACATCACCAATCCTGTTTTGTAAGCTTTCTCTGAATTGATTCGCAGGCCAACATTGGCTGCGATATTCTCTTGATGACTCATCTCTACTATCAATTTCAATTCATCAATACTTTCCACATTGATAGAACCAATGTTGTGCTGGAGGGCTAAAAGTAGCTCATCCTTCGTTTTT
>CAZEZQ010000804.1:0-3279 GCA_964516245.1 uncultured bacterium
ATTCAAAAGCATTTATTTATGCAGAAAACCGGCTCGGCGGGAGCCTCGCCCTCCTAACAACTTCGTACATCAAAAAGTATTGCCATCATTCCATGTGTGACGGTATACTAGTACTCTGTTACAGATGTTTTGATGGGTGAAAACATCTAAATTCAAAAGCATTTATTTATGCAGAAAACCGGCTCGGCGGGAGCCTCGCCCTCCTAACAACTTCGTACATCAAAAAGTATTGCCATCATTCCATGTGTGACGGTATACTAGGTCTTGCGTAAATCTTTTATACCAGGGGCGGTTGCCCCTGGCTATCCTATTCCGGCCCGTTGGGGCTATGTTCAACTAGTAAGATAATACAATGCTACTTAACCTGCCTTAAAGCTCGGGTTCATCGTCGCGCCATATTCTTTGAGCAGCCGTTGCAAGTGCGCGTGCATTTGGTCGCGGATTTCTTTGTGTTCGGAGCTGTCGATCAGGTTGTTCATTTCTTTGGGGTCTTCTTCGAGATCGTAAAGCTCGTTGAGGTCGAACACGCCGTGATAGTTCATATATTTGTAGCGCTCGGTGCGTACACCCAACACCGTTGGGGTTTGGGGGAACGCCCGTTCCCAGAAGTATTCATAGAGCATCGCTTCGCGCCATTCGGTGTCTTCACCTTTCATGATGGGCACGAATGATTCACCCTGCATGGTGTCGGGGATCTCGCAGCCGGCCATATCCAAAATCGTAGGCGCGATATCGACATTCAGCGCAATGCGGCCGGTTTGCTGGTTGGGCTTGATCATGTTGGGGCAATGAGCGAGCAGCGCCACCCGGATTGATTCTTCGTACATGCATCGTTTGTCGATCAGGCCGTGTTCGCCGTGCAGAAAGCCGTTGTCGCCCATAAAGAGAACCAAGGTGTCGTCCAAAATGCCCTTGTCTTCGAGGGTTTTCATCACTCGGCCGACGCTGTCATCCACCGCCAGCATGGTGCGGTTGTAATCCAAAATAAATTGCTCGAAGTAGGTGCGGTCGTGATACATATAATCCACGCCGTGCCAGCTGTGGCGCTGCCGCCGCACCCAATTGGGTTTGCCTTCATAATTCTCTTCGGTATTCGCCATCGAATCGGGGAACTGAATGTCGATATCCGAATATTTGTCTTTGTGACGTTCGGCGGGATAAAATTCGGCGTGCACCGCCTTGTGCGAAAGATACATAAAAAACGGTTTTTCATGGTCGCGGTTAAGGTATTCTTCAGCGTAATCGGTGAGCAAGTCGGTCATATAGCCCTGTATCTGCTTGCGCTCGCCGTTGAAATTGAAGGTTGGGTTGTTGTAAACGCCCTGGCCGCGGAAACTAATCCAATGGTCGAAACCGGGCCGTGGGTCGTCGCTGCTGCCTCCCATATGCCATTTGCCGATGAAGGCGGTTTCGTAGCCGTTGTTTTGTAGAATTTTGGGGAAAGTCGGGGTGCCTTCAGGAATCAGAGTCGAGTTGTCCATCACCCCATGAATATGGGCGTATTGCCCACTGAGCACGCTGGCGCGGCTGGGGGAGCATAGCGAGGTGGTCACAAACGCGTGGTTGAACATCATCCCGTTTTTGGCCAGTTTGTCCAAATTGGGGGTTTCGAGAAATGGATGGCCCATGCAGCTCATCGAGTCGAAGCGCATATCATCAATAAAGATAAAGATGATATTGCGTTTATGGTGAGCCGCTTCGGCGCTGGGTGTATTGATGGTGTTGATAAACGGCATTGCCATCCCTGCGGCGGCAGTGGTTCCAAGAAAATTGCGGCGTGAAGTTTTGGGTTGTTGGTCTGTCATCGGTTAAGCCTCGTTTTGGTTTTTATTGTTTCATCTATAGATTTGTTTCAATGAGTTGGGCTTCATATTCCCCTCTCAAGATTGGGAGGGGTGAGGGGAGGGTTGAGAATGTTTGAGTTTAGTAAGAGCATATCCCACAACCTCCTCCTAGCCCAATGTCATTAACTTAAGACCAAATTATATGATCTTGTTTGTAGAAATTTGCTTAAACAAGAGCCCGGCTCGGCAGGAGCCTCGCCCTCCTAACAGCAAAATCATTTAAGCTAATGACATTGCCTCCTAGCTTCCCCCAACTTGGGGGAGGAATGGGTTAATCACCTGTAATTAATTACCCATGGGCTGCATATTTTTTACCAGTTCCCAGCGGTTTTCGGCTTGGCGGCGCTCGCGGTAGTTCATGCCTAAAGATTCCAATATGGTGCGAGCCATCAAGCGGTTGCCGCGATGGTTCATATGCACGCCGTCTGTGGTTAAAAGGCGCTCGTCGTTAATCTTCTTTTGAATTAAGGCTTCGAATGCGGCAAATTGATCGCTGAGAAGCAAGTCTTTTTCTTCAGCCAGTTCGCGCAGAAACGCATTATATTTACGCAACTTCTGGTTTTCTTTGCCATCTAAATCTTCATAAATGGGAGTGGCTGTATTTAGAATGACTTTCGCCCCTGATTTGAGACATTGGTCAACAATTTTAATCATGTTCACTCTGTAATCTTCCAAAAGCAAACCGGGTGAGGCGAACTTGAATTGATGCCAAACGTCATTCACTCCGCAGGAGATACTCACCCAATCGGGGTTGTGGCGCAGAACATCATCATCAAGCCGGGCTAGCATATCATCGGATTTATTGCCGCTGATGCCAGCGTTAATGGCGGTAACTTCAAAGCCGTTCACACCGCAGAACAATTCAATTAGAGAAATATATCCTTCGGGTTTGCTGGCGGCTTGGGTGATGCTATCACCAAGAAACACAACCGTTTCGCCGTCTTTTAACTTGAAATTTGAATTCTGGGCTTGGCTCATTGGAGATAAGATAAGGGTTGTCAATAAGATAAAGAGTAAAGTGCGCTTCATTTGAGTTTTTCCTTACGTATCAAATTTCGATTCTTGATAGACCATAACATAGAATGAAAAGGTCTGAAAAGGTTACAAAGAGAAGTTGGCAGTAATTTTTTTCAAAAACTGAATTAAATTTATTATTTTGTAGTAAGAAGGTAAATAGGTCAGTGAATGGAAGCCATAAGTGAATCTCTTATGGAACACTTCACGTAAGTTCTGAATTTCTAGATGGTTATGCATACTATTTATGTAAATCGGAATTCGTTCAATCAAACCGGTTCGGCGGGAGCACGCCACGGCGCATTTGCAACCTTGCCCTCCCGTGTAGGAGCCTCGCCCTTCTTGTATGAAACACCTGATACAAGTTCTGAAGTTCTAATTGGTTATGCATACGCTTCGTTGGTGGGCTAAAGCCCACCCT
>CAZEZQ010000805.1:0-1402 GCA_964516245.1 uncultured bacterium
AACGGGCCTTCCCATTCCTCCCCCAATGAAATGGGGGAGGTTAGGAGGGGGTTAATAGATTTGCTTGCCGTAACATTCAACCCTCCCCTAACCCCTCCCAATCTTGGGAGGGGAATTACCTCAAATTGCTGCCCTTTTACGTAAATTCAAACATAGGATTTAATGATCTACATAAGGCAATCCGTTCATTTGTTCTTTAAAGGCAGAATCAACATTGTAATCGCTTTTGAAATCGTTATCGGGTGCCGAAATCGAATCTAGCACACCCCGTTTATCAAGATAGTCTTTGATTTCAGGGGGGGTGACGTGTTCTAGCAATTTTTGCATTAATGCTCGAAGCATTTCAAAAAAGGATTCATCATTTTTGTATTGTTTTTTTAACCAATTGGTTTCTGGATTGTTGTGAAACCAGGATTTCAATTCTTCTTCAGTAGGAACGTTTTTCTTGGCGAGCCGTTGTTTGGTTTTTTCTAATACATTATCGATCTTTGTCTCATTTTGAGATGCCGGGAGATTGACTTGTTTTTTCCAATCGGGTTTTTTCTGCGCCTGTTCACCCCAATGAAATGAGCCAATGGGAGAAGTTTCATTTGGATCATTTTGTACATCGTAAATCGTGACTTTGTCGGGCAAGAATATAAGCCGGTCATGATATTTGCGGTATCTCAGTTCCCAAATTAACTTATATTGCTTGTTCCAAGCGGCTACTGACGTATAGAGCAAGCCTTCTGAGGCATGGATGGTTCGTTTCCAATTCTGGGTGTTGTTCCAAAGCGGCTGTAAACTTTGGCCTTGAAAGGATTTCGCCAATATTTGGTTTTCATGGCCCAGAATATCCAATATCGTGGGAGCGATGTCTACAGTAGAAACGAAGTCATTCACCCGTTTCCCTTGGGGGAGCGTTTTTGGATAATAGAGGATCAATGGGACATGAATATCGTTTTTGAACATCGTCCAATGATCGAAGTAGATATCATGTTCGCCCAGAAGTTCGCCATGATCGGCCGTGATCACTACAATTGTGTTATCATCCACCTTTAAGCGCTGCAAGGCTTTCCACAGGCGGGCGATTTGGGTGTCGACATAGCTAATTTCTGCCCCATATTCTTTTTTGAAATAGTCTAAATCCCGGTAAGGTTCTATCCAACTTATGGTTTCTTTGCTCCATTTGTCATGGAGCAAAACGTTTTTCATATCGTTATGAACCCGGCTGGTGGGGTCTTTATCGTAATACATTTTGCGAAACTCGCCAGGCGCTTCGTAGGGGGCGTGGGGGTCGTAGTAATGAAGCCAGAGAAAAAATGGATCGTTATGAACTTGATCGAGCCAACGGATGGCAGCGCTGGTGGAAGCCGAACCGCTTCTTGTGAGATAGGCGAAATTGGTTCCCGGCCAATTGGAA
>CAZEZQ010000805.1:1412-3276 GCA_964516245.1 uncultured bacterium
AAAAGTGAAACCATTTGCCCAGCCCACTGGTTTTCTTTTGCAAATGAAACACACTGACCGAGGCCCCGGTTTTGTAGCCTTCTTCCATCAATATTTGGGGGAGCTGGGGGATTGATTCTGCCAGTTGGTAATTGTTGCTTATGACACGATGCAGATTGGGATAAAGCGAGGTGAGAATCGAGGCATGGGCCGGCGATGTGGTTGAAGAGGGTGAATAAGCCTTTTCGAACAAGACGCCGTTTGTAGCAAACGCGTCCATTTGCGGGGTTCGTATCCAATTGTTGCCGTAACATCCGATATAATCGGCACGAACGGTATCTAAGGTAATTAAAATTATATTTGGCTTATCATTTTGGCTTTTTGACTTTGCTTGGATTCCATCTGAATACAGCATTGGCGTGCCCCATACCGCCCAATCGCAATGGTTGTTTTCGCCCGCTGCAGTACGGAAAGTGATGGTGGCTGTGGTGTTTGATATTTGATCTACTGTGATTCGCTCTGATATCCATCTACGTTCATCTTCATTTTCTTTTGGATTGATATAGCGGGAATAAATTGTTTTTGTGGCGCTATCCACAGGATGGGCCAGTATTTCAAAACGCACTCCATCCCCGGTTTCGCTCCATGCTTCTTCTGTGATGCCAATCGAAAAATCTAGAGCAGGGTTCTTACCGATTCTAATGTTAGGATAAATAACCTCACTGGGCGCATGCTGGAATACCCCCCATTGGAATTCATCATTGATCTTTGTAAATGAGGGAGTTATAAAATCATTTTGTGGTTGAATTAACTCGGCCTGATCTAGTAATTCTAGGAAATCTATATCGGTATGAATTTGGACCGTATTGGAATTACACCCCCAAAACAACAGACATAGACAAAAGACAATAAACGATTTCAACATAATTTAAATTTTACCTTTTTTAAGACGATCCGGCAAAACGTTATTTTTGGAGCGCAGGCGTCTCGCCTGCTTTATATGTAGTTGCAGGCGAGGACACCTGCGCTATATAGAGCAGGCGAGGACGCCTGCGCTATATAGAAGCAGGCGGGACGCCTGCGCTCCAAGATGTGGTACAACAAAATGTTGGATTTTACTTTTTTCCGGATCGTGTTTTAAATTTTTCAGATAAGAAAATGGCGGGGCAACTGAATGCCCCGCCATCGTACTTCTACTCAATGAACCGATGATTTATTGAGTAAATTCATCGGTGTTGCCAGCGGAGAGGTTAACACCACCACTGGTTGGTTCGAATGCAGGACCAAAAACATCGATCAAGTTCGGAACCACGGGACCATTGGGAATCACGAGGTTAACCGGTGAGGATACCGACGTTCCATCAAAGCTGAGTTTGAGCAAGCGGTATTTTGCTTCTGGCGCTGGATCAACTGGAGTGACGTTTAATCCATCAACAGAGAGCAAGGAGTTGGTACCTACGATCAACTCATCACCGTTGGCGATGCAGTTATCCAATTCAGCAGATGCGATGCTCATAGAGCTGGATGGGTTGACTGCTGGCTGGAAGACGTTGCCCTGAATGAATCCACCTGGGCGTGTAAATCCAGTAATCACTTCGTTCTCTACAACTGGTTTTACAATACCAAAGAAGTTTTTCTGGGTTCCAGCTGCGGCGGCAGGACCTTCAGTGGCGAATACGATTTCGTTTGTGCCATCACCATCGAGATCGGCAACCGCAGAGCGTACACCACCATTGGTGTTCTGGCGGAAGTTTGCTGGGAAAGCGGTAAAGGTGTTTCGGCTAGTTACTGAACCATCTGCACTGATATCCAAAACACTGAACTGTGATTGTGATGTTGAACTAAAGCTTTGGCTGACGACCAGTTCATCAACACCATCACCATC
>CAZEZQ010000806.1:0-3276 GCA_964516245.1 uncultured bacterium
ATAGCCAGGGGCATCGCCCCTGGAAAAGGAACCTTTAATACCCAAGCCCTGAAAAAGGGCGGAATATATGATCTGATTTTATTCAACTTATTGAAAATTGTGAGAGACCATTTCTCACAATCCGCACGTAAGAATCTAACATAAATTCCACATGATTACAATCCTTTTTTCATAAATGTTTTTCATAAAACTATCAATCATTTTTTTATGTAGTAAAATTAATAAAAATTCAATTGATTTCTAATGCTAAAGGCTTTAAAGATGAACTTATCCCGACGTTTGTTTCTACAAACCACCTTCACCAGCCTGGCTTTTCCCATCTCCACACAACTGCATGCGGCAGCCGAAACCAAACTTCCTAATATTGGCTTTATTACTGGCATGCTGCGTGAGGAAATCAAGAAGGATTGGAAAGCTGCATTGCGCAAAACAGCGGAAATGGGTTATAACGAAATTGAGATTGGCAGCCATTTGGGCGATTCAGCCGAACAATTTCTTCAATTTTGCATAGAGATAGGTTTGACACCTATCGCGGGTGGAAGCAGTATGGGGAACCTTTTGAAAGAGCCTCAAAAATATATAGAGCAAGCAATGGCTTTGCGCAAGAAATACCTTATTTGCTATTGGCCCTGGCTTACAGGGGCAAACAACCTGGATGAAGATGAATGCAAAGAAACTGCGGAAAACCTCAACACCATTGGCGAACGATGCACAGAAGCGGGATTAAAATTCTGTTTTCATAACCATGACAAAGAATTTCGATCCATTGGCGTCACTACGGCCTTTGATTTGTTGATGGAGAATACAAACCCAGCATGGGTCTATGTTGAATTGGATTTGTATTGGGTAAAAAAGGGGAACGCCGATATCATTCACTACCTTCAGAAATATCCAGGCCGCTATGAGATCTTTCATGTCAAAGATATGGATAACACTCCCAAGCGCTCTTTCGCCTGCGTGGGAGAAGGGATTATTGATTTCCCCGCAATTTTCCAAATTGCATTGAAGCAAGGCATCCAGCATTATATTGTTGAAAAAGATGATGTGAAAAATGAACTTGAATGCTTGCGAAGTAGTTATGAGTATTTGAGTTCGTTGAGAATATGAATCATTGAATGGGGATAATTATCATGAACACAATCCAACGCCGTACGTTTCTTTCAAACTCCACCAAAAGCGCAATTGGACTTTCAGCCTTTTCGATTTCTACACAAGCCCGGCCCGTATTAGGCGCCAATGAAAAATTTACTATGACATTGGTCGGTATGGGGGGCCGGGGACAGTCGCTGGCCAAGACATTCGCACGCGATCCGCGCATTCAACTTGCTTATATGTGTGATCCACACACCGAAAAGGGTGAGCAGGTGTTCCAGATGCTGAAAGAACAGCACAACCCGAAATTGAAGCGCTTGGTGGATTTTCGCGAAACGCTTGATGATGAAAGCGTTGATGCTGTGATCGTTGCCACTCCAGACCATTGGCATGCGCTGGCCACGATCTGGGCCTGCCAGGCGGGCAAGGATGTCTATGTTGAAAAACCCGCGTGCCATACCATTTGGGAAGGGCGGCAAATGGTGAAGGCTGCCCGCAAATACAAGCGAGTGGTGCAAGTGGGCACGCAAAGCCGCAGTGCCCCCTATATGCGCAAAGCCATTGATTACTTGCGCAGTGGGCAATTGGGATCCGTGCACCTCTGCAAAGTGTTTAATATCAAATCAGGCCGTCCCTATCACAAAAGCCAATCATCAGAACACATCGAATTTGATTTATGGGCGGGACCAGCTTCATTAGAAGCCGCGAAGAATATTGGCGGCAAAGGCTGGTTGTTTGTTTGGGATTTTTCGAACGGCGACATGATGAGCGATGGCATTCATCAAATAGACCTCGCCCGCTGGTTGATCGGCAAAGAATATCCCACCAAGGTCCATAGCGACGGCGGCAATTTCGCGTATGACGACGACCGCGAAGTGCCCGATACCCAACTGGCCAGCCTCACTTATGGCGATATGATGGTTTCGTTCAATATGACTCAATATACGCAAACCATGTCGAAAACCCCGATGGATATCCGCCAAAGTGACAAGTTCCCCCATTGGCCGACCAATTCAACCCGAATCGAACTCTACGGTTCGGATGGGGTGATGATTGTAGGCCGCCATGGCGGCGGCTGGCAGGTGATGGGCAAAGACGGTGAAATTCTGGCGCAGGAATACGGCCGTTTTCCAGACGTAAAGCACAAAGACAATTTCGTGGAATGCATGATTTCTAGAGAAAAACCCAACGCCGATATTGAAGAGGGGCACAAAAGCTGCCTCATGGTTCATGCCGCCTGCATCGCGTACCGCATGGGTGGAGAGAAGCTGGATTTCAATGCTTCTACAGAAACCTTTGAACAACAAGCGGCGAATGAATATTTAAAGCGCGATGACCGCAAGCCGTTTGTGATTCCCGAAACGGTTTAAAGCATTCATCTTTTGGTGAGATAATTCCCCTCCCAAGATTGGGAGGGGTTAGGGGAGGGTTGAGATTGTTTAATATGCGCAAGATCATTGGCCGCAACCCCCTCCCAACCTCCCCCAAACTTGGGGGAGGAGTAAGTTAGATACTTTAGTTTAAGAACTTGGCCATTGTTTGGATTCTTCGTGGGCTTCTTTCATATAGCATTCCATCCGCTTTACAATTTCGGGATGGTTGTTTGCAATATTGTTTTGCTCGCCTATATCGGTGCTTAAGTCGTATAATTCCATAGGTTGGTTCAAGCCATGCCGAATGCCTTTCCAATCGCCGGTGCGAACGGCTTGGCTGAACTTGCCGAATTCCCAGTATAAGTACTCGTGTTCTTTTTGCTCTTTGCCCATTAATGTTGGCAAGACAGATATCCCGTCACTCTGGGCGGGAGACACGACTCCGGCGACTTCTGCCAGGGTTGGCATGACATCCCAAAACGCCCATACGTGATCGCTGACGGTACCCGGTTTGATTTTGCCTGGCCAGCGGGCAATCATGGGCACACGAATGCCGCCTTCATACAAATCGCGCTTGTGGCCGCGAAACTTTCCTCGTGTGTTAAAAATTTCATCCCATTCCAAAAGGTTTCGCAAGCGTCCATTGTCACTGCAGAAGAAAATCAACGTGTTTTCATCCAAGCCGGATTCTTTCAGCAAATCCATAATACGGCCAATGTCACGATCCATCCGGGTGATCATGGCGGCATAATTTTTTTGTGGCTGTGTCCAATTTTTGTTGGAATAGGGTTCATCGGAGGGGAGTTCAAAA
>CAZEZQ010000807.1:0-3275 GCA_964516245.1 uncultured bacterium
CATACGCTTCGTTGGTGGGCTGAAGCCCACCCTACACTTTGTGTTTCATCTTGATCTAGCCCGCCGTGGCGGGTGGGGTGCTCTTATCCAACAGGCATCTGTTTTTATAATTTTAAGATTATGTTTTTTCAAATCGAATGAGGAGATATTTCGCGACCGCAAAATATTTATATGGTATGAGTGAATATGATAGAATGTTATCCACAAATGCGTGTTATCTTCTCGATTTTAGCCCTTGCCCTTCTGAGCCAAGTGGCCAGTGTTTATACGGATGAAGCAGAATCTATTTCAATTGTACCGAAATTCGGACAGCGATGGCGTATCCACAATTTTTTAATTGATGCGAATGTGGAAGGCCGCAATTGTTTTCAAATCGCGTTCGATCAAAACGAGCATGCCTGGCTGGCCTGTTCGGATGGACTTTACCGTTATACGGGATACCAATGGCACCGGTATCATAAACCTCACGGCCTGCCCAGCAATTTTGTGCGCTGTGTAACAATTCTCCAGAATGGAACGGTCTGGGTGGGGACTGACATAGGGGCAGGAATCTTTTTTCCAAATGAAGATCGTTTTCAGCTGGCCGCAACAGAAAGGCAGTTGGCTGGGCCTAGTGTACGGCGAATTGTGGAAGACCGGGAAGGCATTCTTTGGTTTTGCAGTACCGGTTGGCCTGACTCGAATGTCGAGCAGGGGATCGCATCTTATTTTGAAGGTGAATGGCAAACCTATCAGGTGGGTGAAGAGAGAGGAGATTTGGATGTATTGGATTTTTTCCAAGATTCGGAGGGTCGCCGGTTTATCGTTACCCAGAGTGGGGTGTGGCAATTCGATAGAGACAACAATAACTGGCATAATGCCATCTTAACGTTAAACGATGAATTTGCACCACACTGGTACGGAGGTTTTGCAGAATCCAAAGAGGGAGAGGTTTTTGTAACCACGCACTCCAGTGTTTATCGGCTGCACCAAGGAAACTGGCAGCCACTCTCTCTCCCAACCGAATCTCAAGCCACTGCCCTGTGTTCTACCCGCGAAGGTGAAATATTGCTGCCGCTGCAAGTGAATTCATCTCAAAGCCGGATTTTTCGATGGGATCATGAAGAGGAACAGTTTGAGAGTATCACCTCGGAGTTTCCATCGCAGCCATTGGCCCATTTGGAATTTATTCGAGAAGCACCGGAAGGCGCCATTTGGCTGGGGGGGTATGATTATCTGATGCGTTGGAACCGGTATGGTGAAGAATGGATGGAATATGGCAATTTGCCTGCACCTCAATTCACTGATTTTCAGGGCCGGACATGGTTTTTTGATCAAGGGGATGAGAAGGCGCTTTTGCTGCGCGATGAAGAATGGAGCGAGATTCGTGCTCCATTGGAACACTACGAGTTGGATGATCAAAGGCGGCCTTGGCTTTGGTCAGGCGATTCACTTGCTTATCATCACGAAGATGGGGTGGATTCGTATGATTTGAATGCGCTGAGTTTTTCTGAATTGCATTCTGTAATTCCTACAGAAAATCGCAGTGCCTGGCTGCTTGGGATCGATGAATCGGGTCAGACGAAATTGTTGTATTTGGATCAGGGTGAGCCTCTGGACCGCACTCTGGATGAAGTGCGTATGGGTCAAGTGGTCCAAGCGGTAAGGGGAGAAACAAACGAATTGTTTGTGTTGCTCCATCAAGATTATGGTGACAGAGTTGTCTTGATTCAGATTGATCAAACCCGTCATGCAATACAATCTCTTCCTCTAAACATGGCTAAGGTCTTTCCTAAATTGTTGTATGAGCCCACTCGAGATTCACTGTGGTTGTATGGCAGGAATACTCTCTATCAAAGGCGAAAAGATGGAGAGGGAACTTGGGAGAAAATCGATCCACTATCAGAGAATCACATCATAAAGGGCACAGTGCGGCGGGGGAAACTTTGGTTTCGTTATGATGGAGTGACCGGTGGAAGACAAGGTGTGGCCGCATGGGATGGGAAGAAGTGGGAGCACTACTCATATCCCATACGCGGTTTGCACAAACATCTTTCCAATGAACATATTGCGTTTCAATCGGAAAATCATTTGTTATTGTTCCATGAAATCTTTCCAAAGCCGCCGGTTCCCATTCAACTTCCGATTGAAGGAAGCATTCAATCTTTGGCCTGTAACTCTACCAATTCGTATTGGATGTCGTTGCATGGTCGAACCTTTCGATATCGGCCGGATACTAAAGCGCCGGAAACGTTTGTCAAAACCCCTTCCCGAAATGTAGTACAAGGGGATCCCCTACCGGTTCATTTTGATGCACGAGAATGGTACAAGCCGGTTTCGCCTTTAAGAAAATTTCACTTTTCGTATCGCATCGATAATGGAAATTGGAGTGCGTTTCGGTCAGAACCGAATCCACTCGTACAGACCAATACGATTTCACCTGGAAAGCATGTGCTGAAAGTCCGCGCGCGCGATCAGGGGATGCAAAACGATACCACGCCCGCGCAAGTCTCGTTTACGGTGTTGCCGGTTCCCTTGCAGGAAAGAGAGTGGTTTTTCCCTGTAGTGGCGGTAGTGGTGTCGGTTGTTGTGTTGCTTGGTTTCTCGGCCATGTATATGGCGTTTCGCTTTTCCCGGGTCAAGCAAGAACTCTCTGATTATGCCGACCGGCTGCAAGTGCGGATGGAAGCGCGAACCAGAGAGATGGACCAGAGTGAAGAACAGCTGATGCACGCACACAAAATGGAAACCATCGGCCAATTGGCCGGAGGCATTAGTCACGATTTCAATAATATATTAACCGTGATCCAGGGGTATTGCGATATTGGTATCGCGCGGCGTATCCAATCCGGGGTCTCAACCCATGAATTGGAGCAGATTCAAAAAGCGGCGGAGCGAGCCACTTCGATTGTCAAGCAATTGCTCACCTTTAGCCGCAAACAAATTCTTCAGCCGCGTGTGCTCAATCTCAACAATATCGTGCTGGATCTCAAGCCTATGATGGAGCGCCTACTCGGTGAACATATTGAATTTGTTACTCATTTGGACCCTGATCTGGGGCCGATCAAAATCGACCGCAGCCAGATTGAGCAATTGATTTTGAATCTCACCATCAACGCCCGTGACGCCATGGCCGAAGGGGGCACGTTGATTTTGGAAACCCGTCTGATCAATCCAACTGATGACGAAGCCATGGAGATCATGGATGAAATACCAGACCCGTATGTATCTTTGACCGTGATTGATACCGGCGTGGGGATCGAATATGAGATTAAAGACCATATTTTTGAACCATT
>CAZEZQ010000808.1:0-3272 GCA_964516245.1 uncultured bacterium
GTGGGAGCGCCCATGCGTGGTTGAATTTTTCGATACCGGTGGCCAGCGCCGATTTGCGGAAGATGCGGGTTTGAGAATCCATGGCGGGGCGTCTCGCAGCCGGTCTCCCAAAAAATCGTTCCGGCTCTATTTTCGTTCTGATTATGGTGCACCCCGTTTGCACTATCCACTCTTCCCTGCCAGCGATGTACAGCAATACAACCAGCTCACCATCCGCGCTGGGTTTAACGACCAATGGGGATACGATAACAATTCCCAGCGCCCTACTGTGATCTACGTTCGCGACCAGGTGTGCCGCGACCTTCATCGGGATATGGGCCAGCTGGCTCCACACGGGATCTGGGTGGAACTGTATGTGAATGGTGAATATTTCGGTTTATACAACCCAACCGAGCGCATTGAAGACGATATGTTTGTTCAACATTTCGGCCTGCCCAGTTGGGATGTCATCAAAGAAGGCGAAGTTCGCGATGGAGACCGGGAGGCTTGGAATACCCTTCAACGATGGGTGCAAAACAACAATTTAGCCCAACCGGCTGTTTTTGATGAATTCCAAAAACAGATCGACCTCGATAATTTCATAACGTATACTCTGATTAACATCTATTTGCAAAATTACGATTGGCCCCATCACAACTGGTATTCGTATCGCGCCCGGCATCCATTTGCCCAATGGAAGTTTATGCTTTGGGATTTTGAATATTCGTTCGGCTCTGGAAACCAGGGGTTTCGGGTGGATCAAAACACCTTTAGCGATGCCCGCAGCAAAGGCCCCATCGGCACGATTTTCTCGCACGCGCTTCGCAGCCAGGAATTTCGCAATCTGTTTTGGAACCAAATTCACCAGGCGATGGATGGAGCATTGAGTGAAGAAAACATTCTGAAACGCTTAAACCAGCACTTGGATATCGTGCGTCCGGTGATCCCCAAAGAAGCCGAACGCTGGGGCTATGAACGCAAGGGAGGCACTCTCAAACAAATGGCCATTGCCGATTGGAGAAAAGCGGTACAGTTGGCATATGAGTTTGTCGAAAAACGCCCTGAAATATTTTTGCAATTGGCGGAGGATACCCTCGGCCCCCCGCCGGTTTCTATAGTTAATTGGCGTGAATATGAAGCTAATACCTTGTCAAAGGTGAAAAGATGAGTTGTAGTAAATCAATCTACCATATAATTCCCTCCCCAAGATTGGGGAGGGTTAGGGTGGGGTTGAGAATGTTTGATCTAAGTAAAATCATAACCCACAACCCCCTCCTAATCCTATGTTATTAACTTAAACAGGAGGGCGAGGCTCCCGCCGAGCCGGTTACTCGTTCAAGCGGCTCATCAGGAGATTCGCCCTCCCAATTCAACATCCCTATATGATCTGAAGTTAATGACATTACCTCCGAACCTCCCCCAACTTGGGGGAGGAATCACTGGAATTCTCATTTTGGTGTAAATCAACTCCAGTTGACCATCATATCATGCTTTACAGAGTACTTGCTCAATCTTACCAACTACTTTTTTCGAAGATATCAATGGCATCAAGTAATCCACTCATAGTATGTTCAATAGCTTCTACAGCCGGGGAGCAACCTAAATCAGACAACGTTTCACTGGTCTTTGGCCCTATCGATGCTGTTGAGAATGAATTGCCTTGAATGCCGGCCTTGGAAAGGGCTGAATAAAAATTCTTCGCCGTAGACGAACTGGTGAACAACACCCAATCGATTTCACCTGCTTTCAATTGATTGATAACCGTGTCCGGCAAATGCTCTACCGCTTGGTTCACGTATGCGGTTGCTGTAGACACGATGCCTCCCCGCTCTTTTAGTCCATTTGGGAGAGTATCCCGCGCGATTTCTGAAAGGGGCAAGAAAAATCGTAAACCTTCAATTTTGTATGTTTCTGCAAATTCATTCAAAAAGCCTTCCGCGGTGGCTACAGATGAAACAAAATCCGCTTGTATTCTATATTCATTTAGTTTGTTATGAGTCGCCTTGCCGATTACACCAAACCGTACATTTTCTGTTTTCAAATTATGTTGAAGCATTTGCACCCGTTCGAAAAAAAATCGAACACTATTGCCACTGGTAAACAATACCCAATCAAATGTACCCAACTGATAAATAGCATCATCAAGCGGTTTACAATTTTGAGGCCATTGGATATCGATCATTGGGCAGGTGACCGGCACAGCTTCGTACTCTCGAACCAGCTTGGCCGTCTCATCGAAATCTTCGGCGTTTCGCAACAACAAGAGTTTCTTATTCTTCAGGCTGCTCATCGTTGAACATCAACAATCCTAAAAGGAAATGCATCGGAATTCCGAACTGGCTAAACAGATCCCAATCGTGACCGCCCCAATCGGGATGCCATATTGTTGTCCAAACCAATCCACAGATTACGCATCCTAGCAAAAATTTTGTAAACAAACTACGAATGTGCTTTCGCAGCACAATAAGCATTGGTATTTCAATGGGCAACCCTAAAAATGCCGCCCGGTGATGAAAAAAGATCAGCATTTTTATATGATCCCACGAGAAAAAGGTAAAATGATGGTTGTCCGCCCATTTTTTCCCCCAGGGGACAAAACGTTCCAGCCCATTGTCTGTTCCCAATAACGGGAAAAACAAACTTAACAAATTGAGCACCAAGGTTAAGGCAATTACCGGCAGCAAAATTTCAAAAATTTGAAATTTCCTGTTTTTCCATAACAAAAAAATATACGCAGGAAGATAAAAAACCGCCAGCATGTGCGACAAGATCGCCAATGCCAAAAAAACCATAGCCGGCCAAAGTGAGGCATTGCAATTCAACCACCGCCAGACCCCCCCCCACGAGAGCAGCAAGAAGAGATTGACCCAGGCATAATTTTCTGCATGGCCCACAAATACCAAAAACGAGCCACACAGCACATTGAAAGCCATAAAGCCAATGTTCGGGCAAAAAGCCCACAAGGCCTGCAGCACAATCGCCCCGGCCAACGCGCTGCTCACAATCAGCGCTTGCCAACCATTTAACCCAAAGGGTTGTCCTGCGGTATATACCACTTTATGTATCCAAACCGTTAGTATCGAGCGGTAATAGACTGGAAACGGATCGGATTCAATTAAGTTTCCCGTATACCAACCATCCGCCCCTACTGGAAAAATATCTTGCGCCAGCCAGCGAATCCCCGCCAGTATCAGCGTGAGCACCAATGTGATCGCTATTTGCTTTGCCGCATTGAGAAACATTGTTCTCCGGTATATAAGATCGATCATTTCTTCCACGGTGATGGAACCGTT
>CAZEZQ010000809.1:0-2775 GCA_964516245.1 uncultured bacterium
CCCGGCGTCTATGATGTAGCCGCCATCCTGCGCGACGCCGTTGATGATTTTTTTACAGTGTTCTTTTATATCATCGGGTGTGCCTAGAGCCAAGAGTTCATTGGGAACGCCGCCGCTGATGCAGAATTTATGGCCGAGTTTTTTGTGTGCCTCAAAGATATCGCCCCGGTCAACGTGATAGATAATGGATTGTTCGGGCAGTTCGGCAAATGCATCCAAGTGCGCATCCCAATTGCCCTCGGCATAAAAGATGATTTGGTGGCCTTGTTTCCAGATTTCTTCAACGATGGGTTTCAGTGTGGGCCAGAAGATGTTGTTGAACTGCTCGTGAGAAATAAATGGAACACAACCGCGGTGCATCCATATCGAAATGGGGATTTTCTTTTCAGGATCAGCGCCAGCGAGAGCATTGAACATCATGTGTGGCATCAGGGCTTCGGCGGCTTTCAAAACTTTGCCGGGCTGTTTGTGCAGGTCCATGCAAAGCGGCACATAACCGCGCAGTTTATCGGCGATGATATCCAAAGGGGATTTGAGCGCCCCGGCGATGGCTGAGACGGTGCCGCATTCTTCGCGCAGAAGGCGGTTTTGTTCTTGCAGTTTGTTGAAATAGTTGAACACACCGATGCCGCCTTTGAGCCAGGAGAGATTGTTGCGGAACGTGTTGGGTTCGCCTTCGGCCACCACGTCGCGGCTGATGCGGGGCATCCACACATTGGCGAGAAAGCCGGTGGGGTCTTCGGCGAGAAGATCGTATTCATCTTCTCGCATAAATGCGTTGGCTTCGTCTTTCGGTTCCAAATATTGAAAGGCGGAATCGGGAGAGCCATCGATGCCTGGGATGGAATAATATTTAGTTCCGATGGCATCGACCAAACCGGTCCAAACAAACACCATGTTGCTGACGGTAGCGTCCCAATCGAAATCCTGGGCGCATTTGCGGACCGCTTGCAATCCAATATCGGCGTTGTGGGTGACTTGCTGGCAGGTATAGCCTGCGTAGCGTCCGCAAAATTCCGCCGCAAAGGGACGAACCGGAACGCGGTCAGGTTTTTCGTTGCGCATAGCGGTGATGTAGCGTTGAAGACGTTCTTGGTAGAGGGCTTCCGTATCCTGTGTCATGCTGTTGCCTCCTTGGATGGGGACCGGAACTAATGGAAGGATTGGTAATTTTATCCTACCCAAATCATTTTGCCATAAGTAGAAGGAAAAGAAAAGACAGAAATGGCATTATGGCATTATTGTTTAGCCACAGTGAAAATGTCAGAAATGGCATTATGTATTGGATGTTGAATTCAAGAATAAGGGGTGAAGTGTTATGGGACGGATAAGGTCAACTGGATTATTAATTCTTTAATCTCCCATAATTAAGATAGAAAATTTATTATAAAATTAAAGAACGTGGTGCATTCAGTCTTTGAACATGAATTTTTTAAAGTTTAGTAAAATTACTTCCTTTCTTGAATTTTTGTGATAAAGTCTTCTGGTCTGATGTTGGCATTTTAACTGTTAACGAATGAAAAATCCTTCTCGTATAATCCACCTTTGTTCATAAGTCTATAGATGGAGTTCTCCATGTACGAAACTCTACGGGTGATACCTGTATCCTTATTATTGATTGTTGGTTTTGTTGCAAGTTCTCAAGCCCAATTGGTTGAGCAAACAATTGAACTCCGGCCTGGTTGGAATGCCGTTTACCTGGAAGTTCAACCCAGTCAAAACCGGAGTGATGCCGTTTTTGAAGGGATGCCTATCGAAAGTGTGTGGTATTGGAACCGCCAGTTTTCGACCATTCAATATATCCAAGACCCCAACGCACTGATTCCCGAACAACCCGATTGGTTGACTTATTTTCCTCCCACCAGTAACACTGCCTTCGCAACGGATTTGTTTCGGATTGACGGTGGGAATCCCTACTTAATTCAACTGGGTGAGGATCAACCATTGGAATGGAGGATTGTCGGCAAACCGGTTTCGCCATCTCGAGAATGGCTGGGTGATTCATACAATTTTGCCGGTTTCACAGTGGATCCTGAAGCTCCACCTACTTTTCAAGGTTTTTTTCAATCATCCAGCGCGCATCGAGGCCAGGAAATCTATCGCTTGAATCAAGATGGAGACTGGGTGTTGGCGAATGTGAACAGCCAGATGAATCAGGGGGAGGCGTTTTGGATTTTCAGCCAAGGTGAATCGGATTTCAATGGACCATTGGAAGTGCTGGTCAATGAAAGCAATGAGTTGGATTTTGATTCAGCGATTACAGAATTTACCCTCGAAATTCATAATCCCACTGTGAACACAAAAACGGTCACACTTCAACAAGAAGAATCGTTGCAAGCATCCAGCAGTTCTTTCTCACCTTACGCTGGTCCTATTCCTCTTTCTTATTATGAATTGGATTTAAGGAACCGGATTCGGGATTGGGTTGAGTTTGTTCAGCCCCTGAGTCTTACTTTATCGCCGGGTCAAACGGAAATTGTGAGAATTTCGATCCGCCGTCCCGACCTCTTGCCGCCGGTCGATTCCTCCAATGAAGCGGCCTATCAAAGCATATTAACAATCAAAGACGATCAGGGGTACAAAGCCCAATATCCGGTCACGGCCCAAAGCCGTAGAAATGCGAATCAAGGGTTGTCTCTCTCTTCACGATTCCGGCCCCATCAAACAAATCCAAATATCAATATTCAACCGGGATTGTGGGTGGGGACTGCGACTATTCATGCGGTCAATCAACCTACCGATAATGCAATTCCATCTGTGCCCCAAGCGGCGGAT
>CAZEZQ010000809.1:2785-3271 GCA_964516245.1 uncultured bacterium
CGGATTCTGAATTTCAATTGCGATTGATCGTGCATGTGGATGGCAATGGTACAGCCCGCCTATTGCAGCAAGTGTTTTTGATGTGGAAAGATGGGACAAGAGAGCTTGCGCCGAATGACCCTGGAAATACGGTTTTGGCGGAATCGGGCCATCTGGTTTTGTTAACTGATGAAGAATTGATTCAGAATTATTCGGGTTCAACGCTTCGGGATGGTGAACAGGTAGGCAAGCGAATCAGTTCGGCAGCTTTTAGTTTTCGCGAACCGATTGAAATGACCGCCAATCAAGATTCACTCTCCTGTGAAATTGCCCTCGATTATGATGACCCCCTTAATCCATTCAAACACCGCTATCACCCGGATCACAACAATCTAGACGAGCGTTTTGAATCGATGCTGCCCGAAGGGGTGGAATCGTATACGGTGATCCGTCAACTGGATTTGGAATTTACGGAGGAAGACCCCGAAGGCTATCCATTATCCGGAT
>CAZEZQ010000810.1:0-327 GCA_964516245.1 uncultured bacterium
ATCACTTGTTGAAAGAACACATTCCCAAAGAGTTGCTAGAACGTTTGCTCAAAACATTTGACAAAGCCGCCCGTTTTTTGTGTGGCACAGATGAAGCGGGGGTGTTGGCCAATCATCACGCGATGGCGATTTTGCCGATTTACGAAGCCTACGCCATTTTGGGTGAAGAAAAAATCAAGCAATCGTTTTTAATCAAGTTGGATGAGTTTTTCAGCTATTGCGATGAAGAAGGCTGGTGTTTGGAGTATGACGGGGCTGACCCCGGCTATCTTTCAGCCACCATCAGTTTTATGGCTAAATTGCGCAAGCGCTATGAGGATGAGCGTT
>CAZEZQ010000810.1:337-3270 GCA_964516245.1 uncultured bacterium
AAAAATGGGTAGAGTTCAGCAGCTATTTTGCCTATCCCAACGGACATTATGCGGGCACAATGGGAAGCCGCCAGACTCTTCATTTTTACCCACATGGTTACGAATTGCTGGCAAACGAAATCCCTCTGGCCGGGCGAGTCGCCGACCGCATGCTGGAGGGTCTGCGCGGTGGGGCGCTGGTCCCACCGGAGATACAGAACGAACGCTATTTTGTTTATCGGGTTCCTGAACTATTGTTGAGTTATATAGACTACGGTGAGCGTGTGAATGAACTGCCCCCTCTGCCCTACGAACGGGAGCCATTTCATCAATACTTTCGCGGGGCAAAGGTACAGATAGAAAACCGCGCAGAATCGTATACCTTGGTTAATGCGGCCAAGGGTGGAGTGGTCAAACATTTCGAAAAATCAAACGGCAAACTGAGGTTGAACAACTGTGGAATCATTGGCCAGATGGAAAACGGGACAGTATTTACCAGCCAATGGATTGATGACACCCATCAAATTGAAGAATCAGAGTCACACATCATAATCACGGGCCGTTGCCAGAAAGTGCCATCCAAAATTTTTAATCCATTTACTTTTATTTTGTTTCGCATAGTGGCATTGGGTATAGGATGGAATCAGCGATTGGCATATTGGTTCAAGGGTTTGATCCGCAAAATTTTGATGATAGGCAGCAAACCTTTACCAATTGAGTTTATGCGGGCAGTCTATTACCGTGAGAATGAACTCGAAGTAATTACAGAATTGAAATTAGAAAATAATGTTAAAGTTATCGGGTTACAAATTGGAGATGAATTCCCAGCCCGGTATGTGCCCCAATCACGTTACTTTCAGCCGCAGGAGTTAGATGTTCGTGGGTATGTGTTGAACCAAGATAAACTTGATCAACTCAATCAACAACGAAAAATTACCCATGTCGAACGATATAAAAATGGGAAACAAGAAAGTGAATTTGAAATCAGAGAATGAATTATTGGTGAATTAGTATTCTTCGGTGAAATCTTCCATGTAATTATGTGAATAACTATTTGAAAAAATTTTATTTATGATAGTATATGTTTTAGATAAAGTAATTTAACAATACAAGTTCGAATCAAAAATGCGGGGAAAATACGCATTTTGAGTTAAATATCTGAATTTCAGTGATTTTTCAAATTGACAAAATTGAAAGTACCATATTATAATTCACAAGATTCGTTATTTAATATCGATGAGTCAAATAATAAAGTTTTTCAATTCGTGAAAAATTTAAGTGAAATTAAGTGAAATTTGGGAATGACCAAAAAAACATTGGGTATTTTCAATTTAATCGAAGGGAATTTGGGAATTAAGGGTTATTGTGTAGGTAAGGTGTCTCTGTGAAAGACCGGTACTATTTGCCACTAATCATACTCGGAATAACAGATTTTTTAGTCTGGTCGCTATCATTCATGCTGGCCTATTGTGTGCGTTTTTACACCCCTCTGTTTGAGTGGTTTCCACCTCCACCCCCTCCATATATTCCAAATGTATCGTTTTATTTGGGGTTAGCAATGGTTGTGGGCGTACTGGGCGTCATTGTGTATGAGCGATTTGGATTGTACACGCGACGAATCGGGCTGGACCGGCAGATCTGGCCAGGCTCGCTGGTTTTGGCGACCGTGATTACGTATATATTCATTATGGCGATACTGTTTAACTACCGTGGGATATCTTACTCACGTTTTACTGTAGCGCTTTCTATGCCGTTCACAGCCGGCTTGATGATCTGCAGCCATTTCTTTTTGAAAAAAACACAACTGTTCATGATCAACAAAGGCATTGTGTTTTACAAAACAGTATTGATCGGACCTCAATGGCGTTGTCGAGAGGTGTTACAAAAACTGCAAGAACATCATGGCTCGCAATACCAAATTCTCGGTTTTATCTCAACTGATAAACATCAGCATGGTTCAACCGATTTACCCTGTTTGGGCAACCGGAATGATTTGGAAAATTTGATTCAAACGAATGCATTTGATCATCTGATTTTGGCAATGCCGACCGAAAACCATGAACCCACCTTGGAAATGATGGACCTATGCCGCAAATATCATGTGTCGTACCGGGTTGTGCCGGATCTGTTCGATTCGATTTGCCAGCGGCTCTCGGTATGCGAGATCATTGAAATCCCCACAATTCATTTCGGTGAATCGAATCTGGTTGGTTTTGGCTTGGTATTGAAACGCGGTCTTGATATTCTTGTGGCCATGACGGCTCTGATCGTGTCATCACCAATCATGTTGTTGGTGGCCCTATTGATTAAATTTGACACCAAAGGCCCAATTTTTTACGTACAAGAACGCGTTGGTAATGACGGAACCAAATTCAAAATCTACAAGTTTCGTTCGATGGTGGATGAAGCCGAAAAAGACAGCGGACCGCGTTGGGCGACAGCCAATGACCCCCGAACCACTCTCATCGGACGAATTTTGCGCAAATACAATCTAGACGAACTGCCGCAGTTTTTTAACGTGCTGAAAGGCGATATGAGCATCGTTGGGCCACGCCCGGAACGTCCCTATTTTGTGGACCGTTTCAAAGAAGAAATTCCTCTCTACATGCGCCGCCACATGGTAAAATCGGGCATCACCGGCTTGGCCCAAGTCAACGGCTGGCGCGGCGATACCTCGGTTGTACAGCGTACCCATTACGATCTCTACTATGTAAAAAACTGGTCGCTGATGATGGATGTAAAAATCATTTTGAAGACCCTAACTTCGTTTAAGAATGCGTATTAGAAAAACGATTAATTTGTCAACGATGAACTGATGACTAATTCATAACCCATTTCCCCTTTATTAAGGGGAGGAATTTAGCAATGTTAGTAACTGAAGCGGGAGGGCGAGGCTCCTGCCGAGCCGGTTTCTTGTTCAAGCGGCTCATCAGGAGATTCGCCCTCCCCAATGG
>CAZEZQ010000811.1:0-3261 GCA_964516245.1 uncultured bacterium
CCTTCCATCAAAATTTCTATTATCATTCCTGGTTCAGTACCCGGGTTTTGTGCTGTATGAATTGCTTCATGAATAACATATAATTGAATATCAAGAGTTCCTAATATGTCTTCTAGAATATTCTGAAATTCGGAAACATAAACAGTCTTATCTGCTGAAACAATTTCTGCTCCTATTAATAGCATACTGCCATTTTCTGATGTAGTTCCACCAGTTCCAACTGGACTAATTAAAAAACAAATATCAGGTATAACAAAGTCTGGGTATAATTTTTTAATTTCAAGAAAAGCATTATTTATTTTTCCTGTTTCATTTTTAATATTTTCTGTACAATGTCTGACTGATTGCCAGAATTTCGGATAGCTTCTGATTGCGTTGATATACTCTTCAGCTGTAAACATCGGTCGTACTCTCAAAAATTCAATCAACCCTTCACTTGCATTGTCTATATATAATTCTTGAATAACTCGAACACTGTCCTTTGCATTTACCAAACTGTCAAAAGCTGTCCAAAAGTTATCAATATCAGATGTGATTATCTTATAATCTTTTATTTCAGAACTTGCAGTCTGATTAGTGTTTGTATTATTGTTACATGAAAGTATTGATATAGCAATTAATAATGCTAATATTTTTTCTAAGTATTTCATATCTTTTCTCGTTTTAATTGCCGATAACGGTTGCGTATATGAAACGTTTGGCAATTCGAAGCACTTTCCTATCAAGTTACAAGAGCTTTTGATACGAGCTGAAACGCTCGATAACCCGCTGCTGCCAAATGTTTTATATACGATGTTAGCGGTTCGTTGATTTTTCATTTTTGTTGTTTTCTGTCAATATGCGAAACTGTTTACTGTGGTTATTTTTTTCAATTGTTGATATATTATTTTTTACACCTTTAACTAAAAGCCAAAGAGTTATTGAAATTTCACCTATTGCTACTAATAAAAGTGTAGGTTGGTTTACAAAGGCACTGTAACTGGGAAAAAGTAAAGATACTAAACTGTCATTCACATAAGCTATACCAGCGATGATGAGCAATATCCCAAAAATACGGGGAATAAACCCTGACCTATAAACCAATAGACCAAATGGAAAAAGCCATAGCCCCCAAAACATTTCTAATGTCAACGTGCCGTAGTCGTTTAATTTAAGAAATAGCATTGCTAAATCCTGTCTCTGATTAAGTTCAAATGTTTGCAAAATTTCACCTTTAAAAATCATAAGGGAAGTAATATTTAATGCTTCCATAATAAAAACTGCAGGAATCTGTACAATCACTAATGCAACCATTAATTTAGCTTGACGCTCGTTTACCTGTTTGAACAATCGGTACAGAACCAATACCAAAATCACAAAAATGGTGTTGCTGATTAAATCATTAACTATACCTGTCCGAAATAAAAATTCTTTGGCGAGGATATTTTTGGCAGTGTTAGTAGCATCACCCTGTACAATAATTTGTGATGATACATACATAATACTAAAAACGCCTGTTATTACCAGAATAAGATAAAGTAAGCCAGCAAGTCTTGCGTTCTTTTTGAGTGCAATCACTTTATTTTCCATAGATGTAGTTTTATCATTAGATTATTATTATTTCTCTTGACTTGTCATATCTGGCTGAGTTATCTCGGATATTCTTAATCCCTTGAACAGAAGCCAAAAGCCTAATGCTGTTTCGAAGATAACCAAAGGCATATCGAAAAACCATAAGTTAACTATCTCACCAAAGTTAGGGAAGATGATGAAAAGGAAAGCACAGATTACGCACCATAATGACGAGATAATCCCAAAGATAGCCAATGCTCTTGGGATATATCTTGACCTTAACCACAGATAGCTGCAGACCACGGAAGCTAAACCCCAGAAAGGCAAACCAACATAATATGCTTCCCAACTGCTACTAAGATGCAGCCTTGACAGGGTCTGTAATTGATTTGTCTCAAATACTGTCAGGTAAGAAGCATCGCCGAGAAGACGCAACGCAGCAAATGTGTTGAGTGCCATAATGCCCCACATTAAAGCATATATAAGCCTAAAGAATACCGCAGCCAGAGATAGATTCTTGTTCACCGGTTTGAGTATCACGTAAAGCGATGTGAACATTACAATCACGGTTGCAAGATAAATCAGGTTGGAGGCGATATTTATACGGAACAATGTTTGGTTAGCAATGATGTTTCGGGCAGTTTCTACTGCTTCATCAGGAACGATGAACCGAAAGTTGATGCTGAAATTTGAAAAGACTACAATTGCAATTGACAATAGAAAAGTGAATCCTGCGACTTTTGCACCTTTGCGTTGCGAATGGTCAATGGAGCTGATTGTCATTTCAATTCTTTCTATTTTTTTTGAATTCATATCTTTTAATATATATTTCTTAAGACGATTTAATGCCTGATTTGTTACATAAAGTTCTTGAATTCAGGCTGTCGTTATTCAATGACCGCTAACGTGTCTATAGGAAGAATAAAATTAGGTATAAAATTGTAAATGTGGTTGGTAGTCTGACAAAAAGTGTAAATTAAAGGTCCATGTCGTCGAGGGGATTGGGGAGGTTTTTTAGGTCATTGTCTGCAATGTGGGTGTATATCATAGTGGTTTTGACGTTGCTGTGCCCCAATAGCTTCTGGACGTAGGGGAGGGCAGCACCCTTTGTAATCAAATGTGTGGCAAAACTGTGCCTTAGCATGTGTGGAGTCACCCGTTTGGTAATACCTGCCCTGGTGGCCGACTTTTTAATAACTTTTTCAATGCTGGTGCCGGAATACTGTTGCCCGGCCTGCCCCTCAAGCAGGTAATCAGTAGGGGTATAACCCTTTAAATATTCTCTCAGTAGCTTATGAAGATTCTTTGAAATGTATGCTGTACGCTCTTTGTTGCCCTTTCCATGAATCCTGATGGTTCCCGATTCCATGTCAATGTCGGTGACTTTTACAGATAATATCTCTGCCCTGCGCATACCTGTTGAATATAGCAGGGTGATAATCAATTTGTGCTTTTTATTCATGCTGCGCTCAATCATTCGCTGTAACTCTCCCTTAGATAATACTTTAGGCAGCTCCTTGGCTGCTTTCGGACGAGGAATATCTATATTCTCTAGACGAACTCTGTACACCAGGTTGTAGAAACTCCTGATAGCGCTGATATGTATATTCAGGGTGCTGTATGAATATCCCATGCGTAAAATGATATCGTTGAGGTATTCCTGTATCTCAAGGTTCGATATCTCCTGGAAATTCCTCCCCTGAAAATAAC
>CAZEZQ010000812.1:0-3258 GCA_964516245.1 uncultured bacterium
AGGGAAAATTTCTGAAAGAATATCAATAGATACCATAACATATCTGATACGTTTGAAAACAATTTCACGTTCTTCTTTATACCATTTATTATAAGAAGAAACTGCCATATAACTAGCTGGACCATCTGAACATGATCGGTCACATAAAATAATTGCTAATCGTGCATGATGAATACCATCAAATAATTTTGATGGACGATCATCATATGTTGAAGACCATACAATTTTGGAATTTTTTATTATAAAATTTCTACACTGACTCATACGGGCAGTTGAAGTTATTGGTTGCTGAACAATGAAGCCAAATCTAGAGTTGGTCGATTCTAAGTAAAAAGAGCGTTCAATACTAAGAGCATATAAATTACCACATGATCTTGTATTAAAATTTAGCAGATTGTATTCTGAAACAATTTTAGATATTTCAACATAAGGCGGATTTCCAATAACAACATCAAACCCACCATTCTTCATAATCCCATAAAACTCAATCAACCAATGAAACGGTTTGTGCGAAGCAAGCCATTTATCATACTGATTTTGATTCCCCTGTTTGACTCCATACTCTCCGGCAAGATACTGATTCAATTCATTTTCTAAAGATTTTAATTTCGACCGTAAATTCAGTTTGTCTTGTAGAGTGACTTCACCACCAAGCTCGGTTTGTTGTTCACGAAAATGGGTGAATAAGCGGTCCACATCATCAGCTTTGGTTTGAATTGTTTCCAAGGCATCATCATCAAAACCTGTCAATTTGGATTGATCGGAAAATTCGGATATTGATTTTTCCACTTCCTCCATTGAAGTATAACCAACTAAAGTGTTGCCCGCTTGAATGTTAAAATCGATATCCGGCAACGGTTCAATTTCATCAACGCTTTCCACCTGGGCCACCAGTTTGAGAAACAATCGCAGTTTGCAGATTTCCACCGCTTCATCCATAATATCCACGCCGAACAGATTGTTGATGATTATGGATTTGAAGACAAAATATTTGCGGTTGGGGTGTTGATCGATTTTCTGCAAGGTTTCACGAAAATCTTTGTATTTGGCTGGACCGTGTTTGCCATCGGGATGTTTGAGATCTTCCAAAAAGAGTTCCATCCGGTCCAAACAGGCTTCATACAAATCTTCCTGAATATTCAATGCGGCAAAAAGAAAAGCGCCAGACCCGCAGGTTGGGTCGAGCACGGTGATTTCGTTAATAGCCTTCCAGAATGCCCGCAACAATTCAGGGCCTTCACAGGTTTCAATCACATCACGTGCAAACTGGCGGATGTCTAAGTTGTAGGTAATCAAATCATTGATCGAGCGCACATCACCGTTCGTCAATATTTCACGTATCTCCAAACACCGCTTTCGGCGATTGACATATTCACGCCAGGTCTCGGTCGGCAATGTTAATTTCTTGCCTTCATTATCGCGAAAATCGGCTTCCTTCAAATTATAGCGTTTGTCGAACATGCGTTCGTTGGGGTCATGCATCCCTTTTTGCACAAAGTCAGGTAATTTGGATTCGGAAATCACATTCCCCTCTTTATCGATCACCCCGCGCCGCATGGCTTCGTAGATATAGCGGTCTGGATCGGTTTGAAGTAAATCCCAAACGGTTTTTTCACCCTCAAAAGCTATCTTGCATTTCTGTCGGGCGACATCAAACAGCCGAGGGATAATGGTGTTCTTGCTGATGTATTCGGTAATATCTTCTTTGGTGTAATAGGCCCCCATCTGTTTTTGATTGATGTATTTTTCGAAAATGTAGCCCAACACATCGGGGTTGATTTCTGTACCAGTTTTATTGGGGCGGTCATCCAAATGCCAGTCCCATTGATCGAAGAACTGAAAGATCCGCTCAAACGCGGCATCGGGGATTTGAATAGCTTCGCCATACAACTCTTCCACCTGATGGCGAAGAAACAGCCCACCATTCAAATAGGGGATTTTGCCCAGCAGTTGATTCATTTCCGCAGAACGGTCTTTTTCTTGTTTGGCAAAGCCATCAAAAAAGAGTGGACACAACACATCCCTATAATAAAGGTCTTTCCCCCGTTGTTGGCTGCGCTGCAATTGGTTGCGCAGGTAATTCAAATCAGCTTCATATCGATCTTGATCTTGATTCAATATATACAAGAATTGTTGTTTCTGAATGAAATAAATAAACATCAAACGGCACATCATTACAGAAACATACCAGTTTTCCATTTCACCATCGGGTATACCCTGTAGAAACTTTTTGAATGCATCCAGCTCTTTTTTGTAGAGATCATAAAATCTCTTGGTGATCCGTTCTCGATCAAAGGCATCTTTCAAACGGAAGTTAACACCGGTTATATCCAAACCTTCTTCTTCATTTAAGGTAAAAGTAATAGAGATCAACTTCTGTAAAAATAACTCATTAATATTCTTACTCGAAACTGGATACGAAATTAATCGAGTGGGTCTACCCACTTCACGGCTTGGATATTGCCACAATTGTTCGGTATCATTTTCATCCGTGAAAATAATCAAATGTTCGTAGGCAAGTTTCGTGAGTTTCTTGTCGATGGCAGTCCGGATTTTATGGATTGGGATTTGACCGTTGGTGTCAGTCGAGCAACGGTAGACTTGAACACCCCGTTTTTCAGCCACACCTTCAAGAATGAATTCCTGTTCACCTACTGGGATCGTATGATTGTGGGTAAACCAATCCCAACCCAGTTCTTGTGTAAACAGGCTGGTGAAATCGAATTGTTTCAATCGTTCTAGAATTGCTTTACGATCGACTTCCATAGAATCATTCCTTATTTATTTAAAATTATTCATGGTAGGGGCACGTTGCAACGTGCCCCTACCATGCAACGTGCCCCTACCATGCAACGTGTTTCTACCATGCAACGTGTTTCTACAATCATGCGGCCCCTTACTCTAAAAGATATAATTTCACACTACCTAAACTAGAATTTACTTGATTTCTAACGAATGTATTGCGATAATATATATAGTGACCAGCGTGGCCGGTCCTTTACCGACCCGGGTTTCTACCCCTGGCCGCTCTATTTTTGTTGATTCTTCGAATGAATTGAATTGTCAAATTTCAAATAATTATCTATTTCAACATCATTCAAACCAGAACATCGCGCGTGATCACGATTGAATTGATCATTTCGGTTTGGATTTTCCATATCGTAATCCCACATCCATGGATTCGCTTCGATATATCTTCGAATGAAATAAAAAGATTTTTTAATAAGTTTCTAAACATTAGAACTAACTTAAAAGAAT
>CAZEZQ010000813.1:0-3256 GCA_964516245.1 uncultured bacterium
ACACCTTCTTTACGATATATTGTGTGGCCATTTTCTGGATCGGACTTTTTGCCGGATTGTCTTGGACTAGTCTATCGAAATTCAGAGTGATTTCAAAGATTCATTGTTCATTTCAGGGAGGTTTTGGAGAAAATATTTCATTATTTTCAAGCCGTGTTCGGATAGGGATTTGTAGACCCAACCACTATAATTCTGAAAACCATTGAATATGGAATGCATAAACCGAATAACCATTAAAACTTCTAGACGGTAACATCATTGGAGCGAAGCTGTATGACTGAAAAAATCAAGCTGTTTCTCCCTCTCGCCATTGTTGTATTTCTTTGGCTGATCCCCTCAACATGGATCCCCATTTCCAATCTGACCGTCATCGAACACCGTGTCATCTGCCTCTTTTTGTTGGCGGCCCTCTATTGGATTCTCGAACCGATCCCAGTCTATACCACATCCGTGCTTATCATCGTTTTGCTGCTGGTTCTCTGCTCCGACAAAGGGCTCTATCTCTTCAAAACAGCCGGTGGCGCCGCAGGTTACGGCACTGAGCTCAGTTACCGCGAAATCATGGCCACCTTCGCCTCTCCCATTATTCTGCTTTTTCTCGGCGGCTTCTTTTTGGCCATGGCCGCCACCAAATTCCGCTTGGATCTCAACCTGGCCCGCATCATGCTTCAACCGTTCGGCAAAGACCCCAAATGGATCATGCTCGGCCTGATGATCATCACAGCCATATTCTCCATGTTTATGAGCAATACCGCCACCACCGCCATGATGATTGCCATCGTCACCCCCGTGGTGGCAGTGTTTCATCCCGAAGACAAAGGCCAGATTGCTATACTGCTGAGTATCCCCTTTGCCGCCAATGTCGGCGGTTTGGGCACACCCATCGGCACCCCGCCTAATGCGATTGCTTTGAAATATCTTACCGGTGAAAACGCCGTCAGTTTTGGGGAATGGATGGTGTTTGCGGTTCCCTTCGTCATCGTCATGCTGCTATTCACATGGATGCTGCTGCTTTTTATGTACAAACCCACGGCCAAAGAGGTGGCATTAAATATTGAGTCGAAATTCCTAAAAAACTGGAAAGCCTATACGGTATACATCACATTCACAGGGACCATCTTGCTCTGGTTGACCGACCGCTTTCATGGCATGAATTCGTATGTCATCGCCATGATCCCGGTGGCCGTCTTTAGCGTCACCCAAATTATCAACAAAGAAGATTTAAAGAGAATTAGCTGGGATGTGCTCTGGCTGGTGGCGGGGGGCATCGCGCTGGGCACCGCGATGGAAAAAAGTGGATTGTCTAGCAACCTGATTGCCAGCATCCCCTTTGCCACCTATCCACCATTGTTAATCGTGTTTCTCTTCACGTTCGTCACACTGCTGATGGGCACCTTTATGTCGCATACAGCGGCAGCCAACTTGATTCTGCCCATCGTGGCCGCACTGGGCGCCAATCTTGAAACCTTATTTCCTTATGGCGGCAGCAAGATGCTGGTGCTAGCCGCCACCTTCGCCGCCTCGCTGGCCATGGCCCTGGTGATCAGCACCCCACCCAACGCGATCGCCTATTCCAGCGGAAAAATAGAAAGCCGCCAATTGCTGGTGCCCGGCGCCATCATCGGGGTGGTGGGGCTGGCGGCGGTCTATCTACTGATGTACATTTTGCATAGTGTGAACTTTGTTTAATTGGGGGGAACTCTGTATCGTGTCACCTTTATCCACACCCCAAACACCGCCAAGCGCCAATCGTCTCAAAGAACTGATTGAGACCTTTTTTTCCAACCCGGAGAAACGTCTCACTCTTAAAAAAGAAGACTATCTTTTTAAGCGGAATCAATACAACGACCGTCTCTATCTGGTGTTAAGCGGGGTATTGATCGGCCAATTGCAAGGCCCCGATGGCGCATTGATCGAAACCTTCAAAGCCCGAAAACACCAATTTGTCGGTGTGAACAGTTTCTTTTCAGAAACTTACCAGAGTTTTACGGATGTAATCGCCGAAGAAGATACTGCAGTGGCTTATATCGATCAAGAAGAAGTGCAAAAAGCGAATTCTCAAGGCGTATCGCTCTCAGAGCGGTTTATGCCCATCATTATTCATGAGCTGCTCTCCCGCCAGCAGCGCATCCAAAAAATCGCCGGGGAAAAAGAGCAAGCTCTCAAAACCCTGATCCAAAAAGAAAAGATGGCCTCCTTGGGCCAAATCTCCGCAGGCATCGCCCACGAGCTCAACAACGCCATAGCCGTGTTGTTGCGCAACACAGAGTGGCTTAGCCAATGCCTGATCGACGTGGTTCACGGCCATGAACCCGATGCTTTGCCGCTCTTCAAACAAGGGCTGCACCAAGGCCGCAGCGTTTCATCCCGAGAAGCGCGTAAACGTTCTAAAGAACTGCAAAAGAAGTACAATCTCAGTTTGGATCTGGCCGACACTCTGGCGTCTTCAGGCTTAAACGATTCACAAATAGCGGAACTCATTCGCAACGCGCAATTGACCCCAGACAACGCCGCCCACGCCTGGGAACTGGGGGCCACCTTAAGCGATATGCGCATCGCCGCCGACCATGCCGATCATGTGGTGAAATCGATCAAAGCGCTGGGGGCGCAAAAGTCGGAACGCGAATCCGGCCTCGATCTCAACTGCTGCCTGCGCGAGGCCCAAACCCTGTTGGCCAGCCCTTTGCGCAAAGTGAATGTGGTCGAAGAATTTGGCGAGATTCCCACCATCACTGGCAATCACGGCGAATGGGTTCAGGTGTGCATTAACCTGATGAACAACGCCTGCGAAGCCTTGTCGGCTGCGAAGACCGCAGAACCAGAAATCCGTTTGCGTACGTATTGCGAAAACCATTGGGTGGTTTTGCAAGTGGAAGACAACGGGCCAGGAATTCCCGAAGAAATTCGTGATAATATGTTTGAACCATCCATCACCACCAAAACCGACGGAACCACCGTCGGTTTGGGATTGGGATTAACCATCGTTCACCGTTTGGTAGAGAGTTACGACGGAAAAATCAACGTGGAGAGCCGTCCCGGCCGCACGGTATTTACCATACGCATTCCAGGGGGAGAATCATGAGTAAACTTGCCATCATTTGCATTGACGATCAGCGCGACGTGCTCGCCGCGGTCAAGAAAGATCTGGCCCAGTTCGAAAACCATTGCGAACTGATATTGTGTGAATCGGCCGATGAAGCCATGGAAGTACTCGAAGAAAAAGACAACGCCGGCGAACCAGTAGCGGTACTGGTCT
>CAZEZQ010000814.1:0-3254 GCA_964516245.1 uncultured bacterium
GGAAGTCATCCCCCACACCAACATCCAGCAGAAGTTGCATGTACAACTTGCGGCAGCCACCGAAAATGTACGCATGGTGGAATGTTGTTATGAATCCCTCTTTGAAATTTGGGAAGACCCCGTGCATGTGATCGATGGATATTACACACTGCCCGAAGAGCCCGGTTTGGGCTGCAAATTCAAAGATGAAATCTTGAAGAACCACCGCGTGGAATAGGAGCGAAACATGATTGACACCCATCAGCACTTTTGGCACTACAATCCCGAAGAGTATGGGTGGATTAGCGAAGATATGAAGGCGCTAAAGCGTGATTTTTTGCCCGAGGATTTGAAGCCGCTGCTCGACAAAATGCATTTTGAAGGCACGGTGGCTGTGCAAGCAAGACAAACACTGGAAGAAACCGAATGGCTGCTGCAACTGGCCGGTCAATACGAGTGGATTAAAGGCGTAGTGGGATGGGTAGACTTGTGCAGTGATGAAGTAGAAGCCCAATTGCAGCGCTTCAACCAGCATCCAAAGTTGGTGGGCATCCGGCATGTGCTGCATGACGAACCAGATGGCCAATTTATGCTGCGAGACGATTTTTTAGCAGGTGTTGAAAAACTGAAAGGCTTTGATTTAACCTATGACATTTTGATCTTCGAAAAACACCTTCCAACCACCATTGAGTTTGTAAAGAAGTTCCCCACGCACCGTTTTGTGCTCGAACATATCGCCAAACCCAAAATTCAAGACAATGTACTATCACCTTGGGATCAAAACATTCAGAAACTCAGCCAATTTGACAATGTGTATTGCAAACTTTCAGGAATGGTTACCGAAGCCGATTGGAACCGATGGACGCCCAATCAATTTACGCAATACATGGATGTAGTGTTGGAATCATTCGGCATTGACCGGATTCTACTCGGTTCCGATTGGCCGGTGTGTACATTAGCAGGAACCTACGAACAGGTCATCAGCATTCCCATGCGGTACATGCGGTTTTTTACCGATTCAGAAAAAGCAAAGTTTGAAAATGAGAACGCCAAACGGGTGTATCAATTGCTGTGAGATTTATTAATAAGTATTAAATTTAAAATTATTCTTTCCAGTTTTCAATAACATAAGTAAAAACTCTTAAGAATTCTTATGCAATGAGTAAGCATTAGGTGCGACTCCGGGTTTAGCCTCTTTCTTCCCTAAAGATACAACATTACGGTCATTCTCTTTTTGCCTTCTCATGACATCTCTTGACATTTTCTCGAAATCCCAATCGTAAGATTCTAGAATTTCACTTCGAATCTTTCGAACTTCAGCAATGATAGGATCATCAATCATCATCTTCTCCTCCGAAAAGTTCATAAGGTGTACAAACAGTTGGTAAATAATATCCTGCTTCTGAAACAACAAAATTCATCCTATTCAAAATCTCAGCATTGGCAATGTGCGCACAATTCCAAGTAATCAGAAAATCCATTCCATGCCTAGCCGCCACTGCGATATGTCCTGCATCAGTTGCTGATTTTGTAGGGATAAGCCCTGTTCCTAAAATGACTTGTGCCAGTTGAATCACTTCTTCATCGACTTCCACTAGATCGATATCCCTGAGCGCATTCATTCTTAGATTCGCTGCCTCTGGATCTCCACTGGAAACTTCATCCAATACATATTGTGAAATATGTAAATGATATTTTTCCTTCCTCCTCTCCCACCATTGCCGGGTTATTTCCTGCTTACCAGCAACGATCAAATTATTTGAGGGACGCGCTGTTAAAAAGCTTGGGATCGATGTTTCAACATATACCGATGACTTTTCTTGCATCTGCTTTCATCTTTTTTTCATTATCAGAATGATATTCTTCTAAGTATTGAAAACATTTGACTATCAAACTTTTAGGAATCAATCAAACAGAATCATGAGCTTCTACATAGATTCGCAGCGCAGCATTGATTTTATTTTCATAATCATCCCCCTGGGCTTGAAACCACTTAACGAGATCCTCATCAATGTTCATGGTTACTTCTTTTTTTGCCATACGTATCTTTGCTCTTTGGAAAAAAACATGGGGCAATGGTGAGATGTCCGATGTATCGATTTCATCATCCCAAATAGCATCCACTCGTTCCCAATCACTTTCAAAAGTTTGGTTCATGTCTTTGAGTTCTCCCATGTCATTTGCGATTTGCGTTGATGAACAGCACAATCTCGCAAATAAAGATTGATTAGTGTTTGATAGGGTATGCCGCTCTCTTCTGCCATTTTCTTAAAGTAATCTACTGGTTCACGGTCCAAACACTTGGATACCGGTTGTTTCAAATACTTTGTGTAGGGATTCTTACGCCCTTTCATTTTGGAAAAGTCGTAATGATCTCTCATGTTATTCTCTTCCAACAATCTTGTTCTTCATCTTTATCCGCTTTGCCATCACCAGACCAATTCTCTCAATAAGGCCGGATCTCAGATACTTATCGATTCCATGAACCGTTGCCAGAGATTTTGATTTGTCATGTTGTCAGCATTAATTGTTTTAGGATATACAAACGACAAACGAATCTCAAATATCCCTTCAATCAATCAAGCATGAGTTTCAATTTGTTGTAGTCTTTTTCATCGAGTTTCGGCTTCGCCTCGTAAAGAAGATCGATCAAAATTCCAGGATTCTTTTTAATGGGAGATCCAATGAAATCTTCGACCATCTTTTTGAGAATCTTTTTTGGATCCACTGCTGGGCTGTAGAGATCTTTACGGCCGTTACGTTCTCTTTTCACAACCCCTTTTTCATCAAGTTTCCTCGCAAAAGTAAGAATCGTGTTGTACTCCAGTTTCTGTTCCGATTCCAAATACTTTTTAATTGAACTAATATCTGTTTGACCCAGTTCTGCAATTACTCGAAACACCAACAACTCCTGACGGGTGAGATTTGGAACGTTCATAATTTTTTCCTTTTCGCATGAATGTTGACGTGAATTTAGAATGTAAAAAATTCCTATCTGTTTTAATTATCTCATAATATATTGTGTAATTCAAGATTTTTTCTTAAAAAAACCGTGCTTAAACACAGTTTTATCTTCAATCGGCAAAATAATGGTGTCAGTGAAATTAAAAGAGCAGCAAAAGGCTGTTACAAGCACTTAATAAAGATTCAAGATATTTGTCAAGACGTTCAGCGTTTGAGACACTACAGAAGAAAGCAGATGTATCCATTTAGCCGAATGAAAAAAATTCCAGCCCCAACGGGGGCGCCATATGATAGCCAGGGGCAATCGCCCC
>CAZEZQ010000815.1:0-1970 GCA_964516245.1 uncultured bacterium
ACCTCCGCCTCGGTCCCGACCTTCACACCCGTGTAGCCGAAGCCGCCCAAAAACAAGACAAAAGCATCAACCAATTTGTCAAAGATGTGTTATCCCAAGCGGTCAATGAATATAAAATCCTATTTGTCTGAAATTTACCTAATACGGGAAAAATACAATGAGAATTTCGATAAACAAATCTACTCTAATCCTAATAATACTCCTACTCCTCCCCACACTAGCCACAGCTCAAACCACCAACCCCACCTTCACAGACCCATTACTAACCGAAAACGGTGAACACATTGAAACCCTAGCCGAATGGCAAGCCCACCGAACCAAACTCAAAGAACTGCTATCCAACTACCAATACGGGCACATGCCCCCTGTGCCAACAGATTTCCAAATCAAAAACAAAACCACCCAAACCAACGAAAACCACATCAAAGAAACCTTCGAAATCGTCATCCAGCGCAATCAAAAAGAACTCTCCGTCCGTGTGGGTGTAGTCCGGCCCAAAGAGCAAGGCGAATACCCCGTCATTATCAAAAACGGTGTCTTCCGCTTTGACGCTTCCGACATTGGTGAACCAAACCAGCGCGAAAAGTACCGGCAGCGCAGCCGCTTCGAGATTTGCGACTTCGTGATCGAAGAAGCCATCCGGCGCGGCTATGTCTTTGCGAAATTCATCCGCACCGACATCGCCCCCGACCATGCCGATAACCGCGATGAAGGTGTCTTCCCGCTCTATCCCGAATACGATTGGGCCACCATCGCCGCCTGGGCCTGGGGCCATTCGCTCGTGATCAATTATATGGAAACTGTGGATTATGCCGATAGAGACAAGATCGTAGTCACCGGCCATTCCCGCGGCGGCAAAACTGCCCTGTGCGCGGGCATCTACGACGAACGCATCGCCATTACCGCCCCCAACTCATCCGGCACCGGCGGCACCGGCAGTTGGAAGTACTTTGACCCCGAACACGAACCGCAGGTCATCGAGCGTCACGTCGAAGGTTTCCCTCACTGGTGGCATCCCAGGTTGTATGAGTTCGCGGGCCGGGCCGAAGAACTGCCCTTCGACGCCCACATCAACAAAGCCCTGATCGCCCCCCGCGCCCTGCTCAACACCCACGCCCGCCACGATTACTGGGCCAACCCCTACGGCACCTGGCTCACCCACAAAGAAGCCCGCAACGTCTTCGCCCATTTCGCAGTACCCAACCACTGCGCCCTCCACTGGCGCGACGGCGGCCACAACCAAAACCAAGAAGACTGGACCGCCCTCTTCGACTACGCCGACATGATATTCTTCGGCAAAGAGACAGAACGCAAATTTAATTCCGCCCCTTAGAAATATGACAGATTGTTATTTTTTGTGATACCCCACTTTTCAAAGCTGTACATTCCCTACAAGTCAGTGTTCAATACCTATGGCAATTTTAATATCCTCTTTTCAGTTTAAGTCCCTTATGTCTTTTTGGTCCTTTCTCCGTGTCATCCTCCTTCATCCATGCCATCCGTGATTCAAATGCCATTCGCCGTTTTTCGTAAAATTATTATTTTCATGCTTTCGTACTTTAATCGATATAATGTCAAATAGCCCTTGCCGTTCTCCTGCTTTCCCTTCCTCCTGTCCGCCGCGACGGATTCAGACAAACAAACTAACAAATACGCAAGACCGCCAAAATCAGCCCCCCACATTTGGCGGCCTTCTTGGCGGCCTTGACATTTCCAATCAACAATCAACCAAACGTTATTTCTCCCGCAAATCCTGCACCTCGGTCTCGGCTTCAATAATATTATCTTCCAATTCTACATCACCCGCTTTTTCTTCAATCTGAATACCGACCCGCTGGGTGGTTTTGCCGTCCTCAGTTGTATCCCGAATAATGTTGTTCTTAAACACCAGCCCTTTGGTTTCACCGCGAATGCGGATGGCCGAATCCCCGCTTTTCTGCGCATTGTCCTCGATGATATTGTTTTCCAAC
>CAZEZQ010000815.1:1980-3247 GCA_964516245.1 uncultured bacterium
GGTGGCCCGCCATGCCCAGCGATTCATTGCGGAAAAACACCCCGTGCGAATCGTTGCGGCGCACGATATTGTTTTTCAGCAAATTGTCGGTATCTTTGTGGCCGATCGAGATTCCAAAGCGGCCATTGTTCTCCAAAATATTATTGGCAAACAATCCATGCCGCACCCGCCAGCACAAAAACAGACCATCCGTCCCATTCCCACGCGCGGTGCATTTGCTGATCTGCGGGCGTTGCGAGCCGCTTCCAGGATGAATCCCCAATTGGGAATTGTTTTCACTAATGCAATTTTCCACTTTTACATCGTTGGATTGCTGAAAACTAATGCCATCACCATTGTAACTGCGCACAATGCAATTTTTGATCACCGTGCCGAATCCCCGGTAGAGAAATATCCCCGCCCCGCGGCAGCCATTCAACATCACATTGTTTTCCCGGTTGCCCTCAATAGTCAAATTCTCCACCCGTGCCCCTTCGATGTGATAGCCGCTCACAACGGGATACACAGTGGCCGCCAGCGCATCGCGGTGAATCATGCAGTCAGCCATCAGCGGTTTGCTGATCGAAAAGGTGTTCCCGCGCTTGCCGGTAATGCGCGCTACGGTGATATGAAATCCACCGGCGTTATCATCCCAAATCGCCACCCCACGGCCCACCTCGAATCCTTCGGGATTCGTAACCGTGATCTGTTCCTCACCAAAATCCCCATCCAACGCCAAAGGCGAAATAGCACAATCCGCTTTCCGCAGCACAGTCTTCTCCCCTTCCCCACGCACCGTAACATTCGATCGCAGGTGCAGCGAATCGTGCATGATGTACTCCCCGGCTTTAATAATCACTTCACCCCCGCCCAGCCCGGCGATGTAATCCACCGCCGCCTGCAAGGCGCGGTTGTCCTTTCCTACGATATCCGCATCCTCTTGGCCTACCGTAATACTGGGCAATACATCCATTTTCGAATGCATCGCCTTCGGCAATTGCTGCTCTTCCGGCCGCGGCGAATAATCCACCGCTTGCTCTTGCGCCAAAGCAGGCAATAAAAACACACACTGGCAAAGCATGAATACCACTGGGATAATAGAAACTCGTTTCATGACTCTCTCCTTATTGATTTAATATAACAGGTCAACCTTATAAAGATCATCTGCAAATAGATTAATCTTCACATCCCTCCCCCAATGAAATGGGGCCTGCGCGCCGTGGCGTGGAGGCTAGGAGGCAAATGTCATTAACTTAATGGATTTTGCTGTGAGGAGGGCGAGGCTCCT
>CAZEZQ010000816.1:0-3238 GCA_964516245.1 uncultured bacterium
TTTTCGAGTTGGACATTGCACATGGCTTTCATTATCGTATTTTCAAATTTGTGGGGATGGTTTTTCCATGAATGGAAGAGTGTTCATCCCAATACCCACCGGTTTGTATGGGCAGGAATCCTTACGTTGATAGCATCCACCATTGTGGTTGGAATCGGCAATTATTTGGCGTCTGGATAAAGTTCGCACCGGAGAGAATGCGAATCTGAAACATAGAGGAAAGTTCATTGCAAGAAATCATTCAGCGAAAAGGGATTGCTATTCATCATGAAGAAATTCAACTGCATCAAAACACCGAAGCCAGCGCGCATTGGACTGTATTCCATTGGCCATCCCCATTATTGGAATCAATTTGATGGCCTGCATGACCGTCTTGTTGGGTATGGAAAATTTATCGAAGGTCAACTCAACAATGAGTGCGAAGTGCACAACGCCGGTATGATCGATGAGGAAGAAAAAGCCCGTAACGCAGGTGAATGGTTTCGCGAAAAGAATGTCGATCTCATCTTTTGCCATGTGGCCACTTACGCCATGAGCGCTTCCCATCTCGCCATTGCCCAAATTTCAAAATGTCCCATTGTGGTGTTGAATCTACAACCCTGTGAGCAAATCAATTATGAAAAATCCACTACCGGTGAATGGCTGGCCCATTGCGTCAGTTGCGCTGTGCCCGAAATCGCCAATGCCTACCGTCGCGCGGGAATACCGTTTCGCGTCATTAGCGGTTTGTTGGGATTAACCGAGACCCCATCCATTTCTTTGACGAATGAAGTGACACACCACCATCAAGAAGCCATCAACGCTTGGGAACAGATCAATGAATGGGTTCAGGCGGTAGAGGTGTATCGTACATTACGCAATGGACGTATGGGATTTCTCGGCCATACCTACCCTGGTATGCTCGACATGTACAGTGATTTTACCATGATCCAAGCGCAAACCGGCATGCATGTCGAAATTTTGGAGATGTGCGATCTGATGCGCTTACTCTCTACTGTCACTGAGGAAGAAAAACAAAAAAAACTTGATGAAGTTCATGAGATGTTTGTTCTTAGTGAAGATTCACCCGCCGATCCCTTGGCGCGCAAGCCGAGAAAAGAACAGTTGGATTGGTCTTGCACCGTCGCCGCCGCACAGGAAAAAATGATTCGAGAATTCGATCTTGATGCCTTGACCTATTACTATCGCGGCGATGAAGGCAATGACTATGAACGCTTGCAGGAAGCCTTCATCTTGGGACACTCACTCCTAACGGCGCAAGGGATCCCTTGTTCCGGCGAGGGTGATATGAAAACCGCGGTGGCGATGAAAATCGCTGATATCCTGGGCGTGGGCGGGAGTTATAGTGAGATTGTCACCTGCGACTACAAGGATAACACCATTCTTCTTGGCCATGATGGGCCGTTCCATATTGGCATCGCCGATCAAAAACCTGTCTTGCGTGGCATGGGGCTCTATCACGGAAAATGGGGGAGTGGAGTATCTGTAGAGGCTAGTGTGCAAAAAGGTCCTATTACGATTCATAACATAACCCAAACCCAGGATGGAAAACTCAAGGCGATTGTCAATCAAGGCGAAGCCGTCGATGGGCCCATCCTGCGGATAGGCAATACCATGACCCAAGTGCGTTTCGCCTTGCCAGTCAGTGGCTTCATGAATCGTTGGTTTTCTTTGGGACCAACCCATCATTGCGCAATGTCAATCGGCCATAACGCCAGTGTATTGCAAAAAGTGGCTGACTTGATGAATTGGCCGTGTGAGTCTGTTTGCTTATGAAACATCCAGTTGATCAATTCATAATTTCTAGCATAAAACGGGGGAGAATAATCATGTTCTACATTTCTCATTTGCACAAAACCTGCACTTTTTGTTGGCTAACTTTCTTGTTCATTATTCCATCTCATACCGTCTTCTCTGCGGATCATCTGTCTTACGAAACTTTGCTTCATGAGTTCCAAACACCGGATCACGCGGAATATGGAGAAGTCCCGCTCTGGTGGTGGGAGGGTGCCAAGATGACCAAAGAACGCATCCGTTGGCAATTGGAGGCCTTGGCCGAGAAAGGCGTGAAAGCCGTGTGTCCGATACAACGGTCTCCTGCACGCAGCAATCCACAATCCTTCGAACCCGAATGGTGGGAGATGTTTCGATATGTCAACGAGGAATGCAAACGCTTGGGCATGAAACTCTGGGCCTATGATCAAATAGGCTACGGCCATTATGGCTGGTTGGAAAAAGCGTTGGCACGTACCCAGGATGAGAGTACCTATAAACTCGAATTCAAATCCACTGATGTCCAAGCCGGTCAAACCTATGAACAGAAATTGCCGCAAGGCAAACGGATTCTCGCCCGGGCCTATCCGACCGTTGACGGGATAGCCAGCGATGAACAGAGCATCGACCTGAGTGGCTCTATCGAGAACAACATCTTGAAATGCAAGGCTGCGGATCAACCTTGGCGGATCGTCACCATCGTGGCCAAGCCGCAATCCACATTCTATTTGAGCGATGCGGCTTCGGATACATTTCTGAAAATGTTGTATGGCCAGATTGAAGGCACTTTGGGTAAGGACTCGATGGGCACAACCTTCGAGGGAGTGTTTCAGGATGAGCATCCTCCCACACCCACCGACAATTATACCCAAGAACTGGCTGAATTATTTTCCCAACGATATGGATATGACATTGGACGCGCGCTCCCCGCCCTGCATTTTGATGTTGGACCCAAAACACCAAAATACCGCACCGATTTCTATGACGCCTATCTCGAACTTGTGGAAAAAACCTATTGGAAAAAAGTGTATGATTGGACGGAGCAACGCGGCCTGTTAACCAGCCATGACAATTGGGGGAGAAACAACATCTATACGCAAAGCCGCGGTTATATTGATTACTTTCGCAGCCAGAGATGGTTTTCTGCACCTGGATATGATGATGCAGGCCAACATGCCGTAACGGACCGCAATTACTACGACGCCAAAATCGCTTCCTCAATCGCCCGTTTGTACAACCGCCCCCGTGTTTGGAATGAAGCCTTTCACTCCAGCGGCTGGGGACGCACTACCGATCAAACCCTCAGCTGGCTTTCGGCGGGAATGGCGTTCGGCGCAAACCTCTACGACGAACATGGATTGTACTATTCGACCAATGCCAGTACCTGGGAACACGCCGCTCCTGACCCTCATTGGCGTCAACCGTACTGGCAGTATTACGGAACGCTATCGGATTGGGTGACACG
>CAZEZQ010000817.1:0-3226 GCA_964516245.1 uncultured bacterium
GTTCTGAGATTTTTGTTGGTTATGCGTACGCTTCGTTGGTGGGCTGAAGCCCACCCTGCATATTGTGTTTCTTGTTGATATAGCCCGCCGTGGTGGGTGAGATGCTCCAATAAAAATTGGTCATTCTCACAAACACCATGTGGTTTTATCTGCTTTCAACCATCTCCAACGCAGTATGTGTGCCAGAGGGTGATTTGAAACGAATATTGTGTAACTATCTAACTTTTTTGATGTTATGAATATGAATGCATTATACGATTGATTGTGTCTATACATTATTTGCATTATAGTATACAATTTATGTATAGTCTTGTATTCTGAGGGAAAAATGGCATATCAACTTTCAAAAGATTCTAAGCATGTATTAGAGCAGGTTTATAAAATCACGGTGGCCAATCCATTCAGCCATGAAAGGGTGGAATTGGAAAATCAACTGCTGGAAAAAACGGGTACTGCAGAGCCGTATCATTTCTCTAACCAGTATGCGAAAAACCAGACAGAGGAAATCAATAATTTGCTGCATGCCACCTTGCAGGAGGTAGAGCCTCATCTTTTTGAACATCAAGATCAGGTTTCATTGGAAGAAAAAGAGCTCTATCGATATGCCGTTTGGTTTTGGATCTACCACAAATACATTGGTGAGTTTGAAGCGCTGCGCGAGCAGTGTGAATCACAGCCGGATGAAGCGCCGCGGGTTCATAGTGAATTTTACCATGGATACATTCGAGATTTGCAAGAGTTTTTGAATTTGAGAGACCCAGCCAAAAATCAATACGACCCGCTTTGCATGAACCATGAGGATTGCGAAGAATTGTTTGCCTTTTGTTTTCAGTTGTGGCGGGGGTTTCATGAGATTATTACCCGTATCGTTGGCCGTTCTGAATCGGCGGCGGCATTGCGATGTGAAACCTGGGAAGCCATATTTACGCGGCGATTGTTGTGGAGTTTTCGGTATGTCAAAGACCGGATGGCGAATTTTTCGACTTTAATTTTGGGTCCTTCAGGCGCAGGCAAAGATGGAGTGGCGGCGGCGATTGGGTATTCGCAATTTATCCCTTTTGATTTGGAGACGTATTGTTTTGCTGTGAACCCTTATAATGCGTATTTGCCGGTTAATTTGAGCGCGTTAAGTCCAACCTTGATTGAGTCGGAACTTTTCGGCCATACCAAAGGAGCGTTTACGGGGGCCACAGCCGCACGAAAAGGCATGTTGGAGGAATGTTCTGCCTATGGGGCCTTGTTTTTGGATGAAGTGGGTGAACTGAGCCCCGAAATTCAGGTCAAACTGCTGCGGGTGTTGCAACACCGCGAATTTCATGCGCTTGGAGGGGGCAAGGCCCGGCATTTTCAAGGCCGGATTGTATCGGCCACCAATAAGGACCTTAGTGAACTCGTTGAAGACAACCGGCTGCGGGAAGATTTTTTGTATCGATTGGGATCGGTGGTGATTCGTGTGCCGCCTTTGGCGCAGCGTTTTCATGAAGACCCGGGCGAAGCCGATGAATTGCGCCACTTTATTGTGGAACGGGTCTTGGGCCAGGTGGACCCCAGCGTGGAAGAAGAACTGGGTGAACGCATCGCAGATTTGGTGCGGGCGGGATATCAATGGCCGGGGAACATTCGGGAGTTCGAACAGTGCATTCGAAGTTTGATTGTCAAGTCGAGCTATGAACCTTTGGTGTCTCCACCCCCGGTAGAAGATGAGCTGGAAGCATTGTTTGAATCGATGAAATATGGAAAAGCCACCATTGATGATGTGTTGGCGGTCTATTGTTCGCATGTGTATAAGAAGGAAGGCAGTTATCAGTCAGCGGCCAAAACGGTGGACGCCGATTGGCGGACGGTGAAGAAATATGCGGAGTTGAAAGAAAAGAGTTGATCAATCTGCCGATTGGTTTAAATAGTCAAACGCATTTGCCTGTTTTAATTTTTCATGCAGCTCTGTTTGTTGTTCGTGGGTAAGGTTTTGCAGAGGAAGGCGGACTGGTCCGCAATCGACGCCGAGGATTTTTAACATGGTTTTTCCTACCGCCACTTCGTTTTCGCAGCGTTTGAACTGATTCACGAGATAATGCGAACATGCCTGCCATTGGCGGGCGGTTTGGAGGTCACCACTTTCAAAGGCATGAATTAATTTGTGATAGAGCGGGACCGCAAAATTGTACGTGCTGCCTACTGCACCGTTTACACCCACTGCCAACGCGGAGAGCAGCATCTCGTCGCGGCCGAATAATACTTCGTATTGTCCTTGGTCGAAATTCTGGCACTGCTGGATATCCATCATGTTGTCATGAGAATATTTCATGCCGCGAAGGTTGGGGATTTTTTCGCTGGCGACTTTTAGAAAATCGATCATCGGGTAATTCAGGCCGGTCATCGTGGGGATGTGATAATAATAAAAGGGGAGAGTGGAAGCCTCCCGCGCGATTTCAGCGCAATACTCGACCAATAGCGATAGGGATTTCGGTTTGTAAAAGACCGGGCCGAGTGCGGCAATCGCATCCGCCCCATGTTGTTGCGCATGTTCTGACAATGATTGCGCATCGTGCAGCGCTTCGGTTCCCACGTGCACATAAATCTGCAGCGAACCTTTGTGTTGGATCCATGTTTCGGTTAGACGTTTGCGTTCTTCGAGGGTGAGCAGTTTGCCTTCCCCATTGGTCCCCCCCAAAAAGATGCCGTGAAGGGAATTTTTTTGGTAGTAAGAGGATTGTTTTGCTATCAAGTCAAGATTGAGGCTTCCATCAGTTGAAAAAGGGGTATACGCAGCCGCGATGATTTTCTGAAATTGTTTAAATGCCATAGCAACCTGCTGATATGTTTGGAATGATCCAAATTGAATTTCTTATGCAGCGCAATGAAGAAGTATTTTAATATAAAAATTTTATGAAAGTAAGCGATTTTCCTATCTCTCTGAAGAAAAATTTGAAATAATGTTTTGGTGGGATTATAGAAAAAGAGTGAGAATCATTGTATTGTAATAATAGTTATTTAAGGATCGCTAAATCTATTAGGATTAATTCTTTAGATGGTTTTTTTTTGTTAATTTAAAGTAATGTTATTTTTCAAAAATATCATATATGTATAAATTTAGTAGTCGTAATGAAGCTTAAAGTTCTTTTTACATGTCTTTATTTACAGATGGAAAATCTCTCAAAATGTAACCATTTAGCCATCTGAAAGCATTTTTATTTCGCCCATTCAGGGCTAGGGGTTTTGTGTTTCT
>CAZEZQ010000818.1:0-3222 GCA_964516245.1 uncultured bacterium
CGTTGTCGTAAGAAGGGCGAGGTTGAAAATGCGCCGTCGCATACACCCGCCGAGCAGAATTCTCATTCAAACATTCGTGTCGAATTCACCCTCCCCATCTCGAATACAAATTGAGTCCTGCCTCCCCACAATTTCCAGCGAAAGATCAGCATCCCGCTTTGTTTCTGCAAGCAGCTGTCATAGAATAATAAAATCCTGTTTAAGGCTCATGCCAGCCTTGAATTGACTATGAATTCTCCTCTTGGGGATAAAGGAGTGTCGCTATGTTTCGCTTGAAAGATTCTTTTCAAAAATTTGTAATTCCCACTTTGCTTGTATGTCTCTTCTCACTGCTGGCAGCCTGCGCCGGCGGCAATGGCGGCAGTGATTCCGAAAACGGCAGCCAGTTGGAAATCGCCGTCATTCCAAAAGGCACGGCGCATGTATTTTGGCTGGCGGTTCATGCCGGAGCCGAAACCGCTGGCAAAGAATTAGGGGTTGAAATTCTTTGGCAGGGCCCCCAAACCGAAACCATGAAAGACCAACAACGCTCGATTGTGAGCGATTTCATTGTGCGCGGTGTCGACGGTGTGGTCTTGGCCCCGCTCGATCAAGACGCCATGGTCCCGGCAGTGCAAGACCTGGCCCGCTCGAACATCCCCTGCGTCATTTTCGATTCGGGAGTCAACACCGACGAATATGTCTCCTTCGTCGCTACCGACAATTACAAAGGCGGTGTGGAAGCGGCGCATGAAATGGCCAAACTCTTGAATAAAAAGGGGACATGCATTATCACCCGCGTCGATCCCGGCAGCCAATCCACCAACCAACGGGAAAAAGGATTTGAAGATACCCTAAAGAGCGATTACCCGGATATCGAAATCGTCGATTCCCAATACGGGTATAGCGACCGCGACAAATCACGGGCCGTAACCGAAGATATGCTGACCGCCCATCCGGATGTGGACGCCATCTTTGGCCCTAATGAATCCAGCACCTTCGGCGCCCTGCTGGCGCTGCAAGCGTTGAACCTGGCAGGCCAAAAAAACTTTGTCGGCTTTGATTCCTCCGCCGAATTGATCGAAGGCCTGCGCAACAAAGAAATTCAAGCGTTGGTATTACAAGACCCATTCAAAATGGGGTACGAAGGGGTTCATACCCTTGTCAAACATTTCAATGGTGAAGAAGTGTCCAAAAACATCGATACCGGCGTCTACGTGGCCACCCCCGAAAATATGGATGACCCGGAAATTTCCCGCTTACTCAGCCCGGATTTGTCGATACTTGAAGAATAAATTGCATCCAACTGCTCTCACTCCATCCTTCACCATGAGCCCTATCTTAACTCACATGTTTCGTGAAGATACCAGCAATTCCCTCCCCAAGATTGGGGAGGGCTAGGGTGGGGTTGAGAATGCTTGATAGTAGTAAGATCATTACTCACAAACCCTTGGATCAGGGGATATCAAACAACGAGCACCAATCTTTATTGTATTTTTTGCGATAAATAATAAATTCTTAGGAAGAGTTTATGGAACCGCTGTTGGTAATGCGCAACATCCACAAATCGTTCGGGGCAACCTATGCCCTCCGGGGTGTGGATTTAGAGGTCTATCCAGGTCAGGTTCATATCGTGGCCGGTGAGAACGGCGCCGGCAAAAGCACTCTGATGAAAATTCTGACCGGCGTGCACAAACCAGACCAGGGTGAAATTCTCTATCAAGGCAACCCCCTTCATGTCGGCCATCCAAAAGAAGCGCTGCTGCAAGGGATCGCCATGATCTATCAGGAATTCAACCTGGCTCTCCATTTGCCCGTTCATGCCAATGTTTTCCTCGGCCATGAATGCAAGCAAAACGGATGTTTGGATTTCAAGACCCAGCGCAAACGCACTCTCGAAATTTTCCAACGCTTCGACATGGAGATCGATCCCGATTCCCCCGTCCAAAACCTGGGAGTCTCTCAGCGCCAAATGGTGGAAATCGCCAGAGCCCTTAGCGTCAACGCCAAATTGATCGTCATGGATGAACCCACCGCCGCCCTCTCGCAAAACGAAATCGACAAACTATTTGAAATTATCCTTTCTCTGCAGAAAGATAATGTCGGCATCATCTACATCTCCCATTATTTGGAAGAATTTGACCAGGTGGGCGATGTGGTTACGGTGCTGCGGGATGGAGAAAGAGTGGCGTGTGAAGAAATGCAATACGCCACGCCTGAAGGCATCATCCAAAAAATGGTGGGACGCAGCGTGGAAGACTTGTATCCCTCCCATAAGCGGCAATATGGCGATGTGTTGTTTTCGGTTCAAGATTTGAATAGCCCCAATGGCACCTCACAAGTTGATTTGGAAGTACGCGCCGGTGAAATCGTGGGCATCGCCGGCCTGGTGGGAGCGGGACGCACAGAAATGCTGCGTGCCATGTTCGGGCTCGATCCCTCTCATGTAAAAGATTTGCAAGTACACGGCTTTACCATTCTCCCCCCCAACCCCCGCACATTAAGCCAAAATCATGTCGGTTACCTCAGTGAAGACCGTGCGGGTGAAGGGCTGGCCCAGTCTTTAACCATCGGCATGAATTTAACCATGCCGGTATTGCGGCGTTTTCGCGCCAATGGAATTTTCTCGGTCAAAAAACAAAACGAACATGCGGCCAAGATCATGCAAGAAATGGGCATCAAAGCAATTTCCCCCTCCCAGACAGTAAATCAACTTTCCGGCGGCAATCAGCAAAAAGTGGCCTTGGCCCGCCTGCTGGCTGCCGATGCCCATGTGCTGCTTCTTGATGAACCAACACGCGGGATCGACGTAGGCTCCAAAGCCGAAATCTACCGCATCATCAACCGCTTGGCAGAAGAAGGAAAATCTGTGTTGATGGTATCCAGCTATTTGCCTGAGTTGTTTGGAATGTGCGACAGCATTTGCGCCATGTACAAAGGCCGCTTGAGCCGGAAATACCCAGTCCACCAAGTCGACGCCGACAAAATCATGGCCCTGGCAACCGGCTTCGAAACCGACGATCATTTGCAAATGAATTGAAGAAATAAAACTGTAAATTGAATAATCAGAACTGGTCAGTCATATTGATGTAAAAAATGAATGGTCTTTTTCTTCCTCCCCCAATGCAATGGGGCCTGCGCGCCGTGGCGTGGAGGTTAGAAATCAATGTCATTAATTTAAGGGATTTTGCTGTTAGGAGGGCGACGCTCCCGCGGAGCTGGATTCTTGTTTAAGCAAATTTC
>CAZEZQ010000819.1:0-3210 GCA_964516245.1 uncultured bacterium
CGCTTCCGAAGAGTATCTCATCGCCATTGCTATCAATACCATCAAATTCACCGACAGCAATTGAGAGCCCTCCGCCTGGATTGATCGTGTTATCACGGATTAACTGAACTGCGGGTTCGGCATCTTCGGAAACCACAAAACTCGGGACTCGAGTGAATCCAACAATTGAATTGTTTATCAACATTGGTTCTATGACAGCGATTAAACTTCCTGGCTCGCCGGCTGCCGTGTCTGCGCCTGCAAGTGCAGCAACGATTTCATTCATTCCATCACCATTCAAGTCGCCAACATCCAATTCAATACCGCCCTCTCCACGCCAGCCTTGGGGGAAAGCATTGTAAGTATGCCGAACCGGTGTGCCATCGACATCAATAACCGATAACAGAGTTTGCGAGATTTGGCTGTTGGTTTGACCCGCAATAAGTTCATCTCGGCCATCTCCATCAAGGTCGCCTGCGGATAATGTCAGACCGTAATCTGAATTAAGATTGGGATCATCATCAAACGCTGGAAATTCAGTTACCAACTGCCATGTAAATGGCGTAGGATCGTTAGTATACTGGAATATGCGAATCATCTCATTGCCGTTGCGTCCTTGTGCGACTGCTAGCATGGGGATTCCATCCTGGATAAAGTCTCCCACGACAGTGCGAAGGTCGCCTTCATTGTAACGTTCTGGGTTATTGGTTGGATCACCAGTTGGAAAAGCGGAGAACCAATGACCTATCGTAGTCGACCCATTGGAATCCCATACTATTACAACATTTGGAGAGGATGCAGGCTCAAGGATTGGACCGAACGTAGTCACAAGTTCTACAACACCGTCATTGTCGACATCTCCACATGTTACATAGGTATCCCGGCCAATTCCACCACCGATATAGTCTTCCAATACAGGACTCATGGCGTGCCATGATCGAACAACATTCGTGTCAGATTGCACACCGTTTGTAGTAAAGTTATATTCACGAATGCGATTTACTCCAACAGCACCTTGCCCAACAATAAAATTGGTTTCTTGGATGATTAGGGGTGTTGGTGTAGGTGTAGAGGTTGGAGTTGGTGTTGCTGTAGGACTTGAGGCTAAAACACTTACAGAAATGTCGTGCACAACAGAAGAATTGTTAAAGTGGGCATACACGTAATATTGTCCAGGAGTGCTGGTGTCAAATTCAATAACAACATCATCAGCCGATTGGCTTTTGATAGATGCAATAGCCGGTGTGATGATTTCAGAAGGGCTATTGGATAGGACAATAGATTCAATTACACCACCATCCCGTTGTAGAAGAGCTGAGGCTTGTTCATCTTCCGTTGTAATTACTGAATGGGGTCCAACGATGGAGACAAACTGAGGTGTTGGTGTAACCGTTGGTGTCGGTGTTTTAGTATCTGTTGGCACCAGCATAGGAGTATTTGTTGGAATCGGTGTATTAGTCGGTCCAATTAAAGGAGGATTAACCGGCGTAGGTGTAGATGTCGGTGTAGCGGTTGGCAGGAATAATGATGGAGGATTGCCGGGTGTGGGTGTGGGTGTGGGTGTGGGTGTAGATGTCGGTGTGGCGTTGGGGTCGGCCGTTACATTGATGACATAGTTTTGTGAGGTGTTAAACACACCATCACTGATTGTGATTGCGACTGAATTGTCTCCAACGTGGTTTTCCTGAGGTGTGCCCGAGAGGACAAATACGTTGTTGTTCACTTGTGTTACAGTTAGCCAATCGGGGAAGTTAGTATTGCTTACAAACAAAGTTTCACCAATATCTGCATCGGTTACCTCTAGGGCATAGGTGTAGAATTCCCCTTCGTTAGCAGAAAGAATGGGATCACTAATAATGTTTGGAGCATTCAGTTGATTTTCAACATTGATAAAATAGCCTTGATCTCTCACCAAACCATTGGGGTCAGATACGCGCAGAATTACCAATTCGTTGTTGCCCACATCAAATTCACTGGGTACGCCTTCCAGTAATACAGCTCCAGCACCAAGTGATGTCATCGTGAGCCATTCAGGATGGAAAAGAAGTTCAACTTGTAATGAGCTTAGTGTATCATCGCTATCACTATACTCGGCTAGATAAGAATACAACTCTCCTTCAGTGGCTTCTGTAATGGGTTCTGTAGAAAAAGCTGGAGGATTGTTATCTTTGATCACACTCATCAGAAATGTCTGCTCGGTTTGCAAACTGCCATCACTGACAAGTAAGGAGAGGTTTTGAGTTTCGTTGCTACTTCCTGCAATGCCGCTTAGTGAAATGGTTCCATCACCATTGTCGATAACGTTAAGCCAATCGGGTTGGGCTAATATGGTTATGACAAGCTGGCTGTTTGGTGTTTCTTCATCATTGGCGATAAGTGTAAATGTGTATTCGATATCTTCAGGTATTGCTGAAGGAGCGTTAAGAAATTGGGGAGCATCGTTTACAGCCGTTACGTTTAAGTTAAACACATCGCTCGCAGTACCACCATTTCCATCATCTGCTGTGACTTTGATAGCAAATATACCCGTATAGTTTTCATTTAATGGTATACCTGAAAATGTGCGTGTACTTTCATTAAAAGTAATCCATATAGGCAACGCCCCACCACTATTTAGTTGGGCCGAGTAACTTAATATATCACCAGAATCTACATCAGTAAATGTATTGGCAGCAAACTGGAAGGAAAATCCTTGGTCTTCAGTTGCATTTTGATCAGGGATGGGATTCGTAAGTGTTGGATCACTATTTGCTTGTATAGGAACCGGTGTACTTGTTGGAGTAAACGTTGGTGTATTCGGACCATTCAACGGAGGTGGTATATCAGTTGGTGTACTCGTTGGTGGAACCGGAGTGTTGGTAATCGTGGGTGTGGCAGTCGGTTCTGGGGTATTCGTTGCCGGTACAGGTGTATCAGTTGCTTCAGGTGTATTCGTTGGTGAAACTGGAGTATCCGTTGGCTCAGGTGTATTTGTTGGTGAAATTGGAGTATCAGTAGGAGCCGGAGTATTGGTTACAGTGGGTGTAGCAGTCGGCTGAGGTGTATTCGTTGGTGGAACTGGTGTGTCAGTCGGCACAGGTGTATTCGTTGGTAGTACCGGGGTGTCGGTCGGAACAGGTGTATTTGTTGGTGGAACTGGCGTGTCGGTCGGAACAGGTGTATTGGTCGGTGGTACGGGGGTGTCAGTCGGCACAGGTGTATTGGTCGGTGGTACCGGGGTGTCAGTCGGCA
>CAZEZQ010000820.1:0-3206 GCA_964516245.1 uncultured bacterium
TGGAGCGCAGGCGTCCTCGCCTGCAACTACATATAGAGCAAGCGGGACGCCTGCGCTCCAAGATGTGGTACAACAAAATGTTGGATTTTACTTTTTGCCGGATCTTCAGGGTAAGGTTGTTCAATTGATTATTTTGTATGAAGGGCGGTTCACCAATCGAACCGCCCTTCATTCATACTGCACTGGTTGAGAATTTATAAAATGACCACAAGTGTTTTGATTTTCTATACATACGGTATTTGTTTTTTCTCGTTTTTCTGCATCAAACTTTTTAAATATTTCCTCTTGTATTAAATATCAAAATTGAAATATAATTTGTTTTTCTATATTGTCCTCAAAGTCGGCCTACTTTAATATACTATAATCCTTGTTATGTCATTGAATGTATTTGTTTTTTTGTTGAAGAAGGAGAAAATTATGAAAAAGTTTAAGGAACTACGTCATGAACAAGATATTGAGCCTTACATTCCTCAAGTAATTCATTTAATTTATGAAGCAGGACTTCCATTTTATGATTATCTTTTGGGGAATTCAGAAAATGCATATTCATGTCTCGAACAAATGGTTCGTAAAGAGTCATCTGAGGTTTTTATTAGAAACGTAACTGTATTGGTAGAAGATAATGAGGTGGTAGGTGGTCTATTAGCACTTGATAGTTCAAAATTGAAAGAATGCAGAATCTCAGATTCTGAAATATTATTCAATTTTTTCAAATATGAATCAGAAGACCAATTACTCAATAAATTAACAGTCGCTCAAGAACTTTTTAAACACTTACCAATATCAGAATATTATTTAAGCAAAATCACGGTCGCACAAAACCATCGCCGTAAAGGCTATGGACGAGAATTATTTCAAAGATATTTGGATAAAGGAAAAGAATTGGGATATTCCCGATTTTCTCTTGAGGTGTCGGGAACAAATACCTCGGCCAAAAACTTATACAAATCTTTTGGCTTTCAAATACAGAGTAGATCGAAAAGTTCCGTTGCAAATATGGAATATTGTTATATGCTCTTGGATAAAAAATTACAAAAGAGAAGAGAAACTAGAGAACATTCAGTACAATACAATCAAACAAAATTACAAGATCGGATGTGTGATCTTTATTTTGAATGATTGGTTTTTGTCATTTCCAACTTTGTACTAAAGTCATTATGATGATATGAAACGGGAGGGCAAATCTCCGTGATAAGCCTTGGCTCGGTAGGTACTTTGCCCTCCCATCAATAATTGAATTTGATTCAATCACCCCAACGAATACGGGCACGGCATCATACCCTCTTCTTCCGGCGAGAGCATCGAATACTTCTTCTGCCGCTCTTTGAACACCGACAAGCTATTCGAAGCCAACGTCTTTAGTGATTCAATCTCTTCGTCTTTGGGGAAATGATAGGCTTTCACCGCTTCGACCGCTTTGCTGAACAAGTCAACGAATGCGGGTGGAAAGCCAACCGTCACATTCTTCTGCGACAGGGCGAAACTTAACGCCTTGTTGATTGTGTCTTGCTCTTCCAGCGGCATATACCACCAATCGCGGGTTTTCTCGACCCCCTCGGGCCAATAGCCGCCGCACATCGGTTTGATCGCCAACACCGCCGCGCCTTGTTTCTCAGCCAGCTCCATCACATCTTTGCCGAACCCGAAGGTATAAAATTCAACAAAGTTAATGGGGAACATGACCGTATCGAATTTGTAATTTTCCATCGCCAACAATGCGCTTTTGGTGGTGTGGGCCGAAAACCCGAGATAGCGCACCTTGCCTTCTTTTTGCGCTTCAAAAAAGGTTTCCATACAGCCATTGGGGCCGAACGCCTGTTTCACTTCATCGGTAGTGCGCAGGTGGTGCATTTGATACACATCAAAATGATCAGTGTGCAGCCGCTTGAGCGAACGCTCCAACTCTTCGCGAGCGCCCTCTTTGTCGCGCTTCTTGGTTTTGCAAGCCAAGTAAAATTGATCCCGGCCTATCTCCTTAATTGCTTGACCCATTTTCTCTTCTGAACTGCCATACGCGGGAGCCACATCAAAATAGTTGATCCCTTTTTCGATGGCTTCCTTCGCCGAACGATTGCAAACCGCTTGTTCTTCTTTGTTCATTGCCAATCCGGGATACCCCACAATCGACACTTCCAAACCAGTGCGCCCCAATAGCCGGTAAGGCACGCCATTCACCTTTTTTGTGATGTTCGCGCTCCATGCCTTATCCAACAAAATGGTTGGGTCCAACCCCAGCATGCTCCCAGCAGCGATGCCTCCAGATAATTTCAAAAACGGACGTCGTTTCATGGCCCTAGCCTCCGCTTATCGTTTTTTAGACTTATTTTATCAAATATTATTGACTGATTAATAGAGGGGTGGCAAGGGCAAGCGCTGTTTATCTGCCCTTGCGTTCAAAATTTCAACGCCGCCCTTCATCTCTCAAGTCTTTGATGGAAATCCCCTCCAATGATAGTCGCTTACGAAGTTCTCTGGCACGCTCCAAAGCTTGACGCGTTTCGTTTCTGGAAGGTTGGCCAGCGGGAATCAGGCGTGCCACCGGTACACCCCGTCGAGTGATGATAAATTCATCGCCCGGGCATACCTGTGAAATAATTTCAGACAAGTGGGTTTTGGTTTCATGCAATCCAATGGTTTTCATGGAATCCTCAAATAAATTAATACTCTATCACAGATGCTTTGATGGGTTCAGATCCCCCCCAACCCCCCTTTTATAAGGGGGGCTTTGAAAAGGACGTATTGGGAAGGTTCGGTGTCAACTAAGAAAAGTGGTTGTAGTTGTTTGGCCCCCCTTGCTAAGGGGGGTAAGAACCGCAGGTTCTGGGGGGATCCGAATGTTAAATAATACCAAAACCTTTCCCACTATCCCTTTATAAAGGGAGAAAAACAAGTGTTTGCCATCATTCCAAATGTGACAAACTACTAGTTTAATGGAAACGCAAGAACAATCAATCAAAATCTACAAAAAACCTTGATTCAAAAAATGAAACAATAAACTATCGAAAAACAAAATTTCAATCTAAAGTGTTACAAGAACGCTAACCAAAAATATTTGAAATTTTGAAAATATGTAGGGGCACGTTGCTATGTGCCCCTACATTGAGAGAGATTCTCTCATAATTGGCGCGTAAGAACCTAGCCAAAAATATTTGAAATTTTATAAATGTAGGGGCAGACCCCAGTGTCTGCCCCGAATGCTGATTTCA
>CAZEZQ010000821.1:0-3204 GCA_964516245.1 uncultured bacterium
ATGGCGGACGCGACCGTAATGATGGGACAGATATTGCTGGCACATGGATGAAAATTTACAACAATACATTTGTCGCCAACCACGTACGAGCAATTGTCATTCGTGGTATTCCGCAAGAAAAATCTACGATTCACAACAATTGGTTTTCTTATCCCACCACTGGCAGTAAGGTGGTAGAGTCTAGCGGGAACACGGAAGTGTCGAACAATGTGTACGGTCATCCGCCTCAGAAAAAGCAGGAGCAATATGATTTCTAATTTTCAAAGATGTTTCATTCTCATCACAGTATTCATCCTCATTTGGTTACCAATAGGGGCCATAGGGCAATCAAACCAAACAGGCGAGTATGAGCAATTGTTTCAGCATGTTTTCGGTGAACAGGCAACATTCGATGCGGCCTTTCATCAGCAAGTCGTATCGTCTGCAACAGGGGATCGTCATTATCGTGATTTCAATGGCGATGGGGTACCCGAAGAAGTCTGGTTTATCGATACAGACACACGCCATCCCGAGAGTTTTCGTCCACTCCTCGTCAAAGTGATCGATGAAGATGATGATCTCGAATTCGGCTATGAACCCGATCTCGACAGTGATCTCTACATCGCCGATTGGAAAGCGGACGGAACGGTCGATGCCGTTTTGGATTATACCGATCAGGACGGTGATAATGACGTCGATGAAATGGGGATGTACTTCATCGGCAGCGGCGCCAATTATTTTTCTGGTCCTACCTTGCGAGTGTGGTGGGGACGGGATGACGGCGATGATAATTTGCTCTGGTACAATGTCGGCTATACCTACAATCAACGGCTCTGCCAGTATCGCACTCACTTTGGCGGTGAGGAAACCTTTGTCGCCTTTGCCCTTTCACCAGATGGCAGCGAGTGGATCCCCTTCTTTGAGAATCCATTTCTGTTTTATGACCATGACCGTGATGGTGTGACCGAAGAAGTGTTGCGATTGTCGGGTATCGAGACGGAAGTCGAAACCATGCGTCACAGTTTTGATGCAGACAATGATGCTTCAATCAACCAACCACGTGACTTCGATGCTTCGATTACAGCATGGGCTCAAGGTACAAATCCTAAACCTGAAACCAATCAACGCGGCCGCTCTACACTCCATATTCCTCAACGCTATATGGATACCATAACGTTGCGCGGCATTCCCTGTCGAGGCTATCTCGCTCATGCATTTGCCCGGCATTTTGTACAACCGGTAACCTGGAAGCGTATGATGCTTACTTGGGATGAAATTGATTTGAATGTGGATGCCGAACATCGCTATGAAGATTTTGACGAACGGTGGGAAGGAGTGATAGCAGAAGGGAATAATCATTTTCCTCAAGTAGGCGGCCCCAGTTGTGGTCCAGATAACAAACGTTATGAAATGATTGCCAACAAACCTTCTACAGTTGAATTATACTTTCATCCCTTCGACAATCGTATTCACCTGAAACATTCTGAACGCAGTTGGTTGAATGTCGATTGGAATTTGGATCGAACTGTAGATATGCGATATCGAATGCTAGATACAAATGGAGATGGCTGCATTGACCGTTATCAATATGACATGGATGCTGATGGTGAGTTTGATGACCGTTGGAACATTCCAGTTCAAGGCATTCAGGAGATTCAATGGAGCTGGGCGGATGTATCCACTATTCGGAAACCCATTACTCAAAACACGCTGCAACAACAAAGGATGGAAAACCATGCTCTTATCAAAAAAATCCAATCGATCCATTCACCTGAATGGCCGCGTATACATTCCAAAATGCCCCATTGGGATGAACTCAATCATATTCCAGAATCTGTGGTCGAACGCTTGCAAACTTCAGCCGAAAGCCAATTTTATCTACTGACACTCCAAAGAGATTACTTGCTTTGTGCATTAAAAAAACTCTCTATATCAGAAACGATGCGAGAGAATCTCGATTCGCTCCGCAATCAAGATTTGGAACTCGATATTCAAAATGTATTGGATCTACCAAGTTCTATTGAAGGAAAACACACTGCTCGTCAATCCACGAAACCAAGCAAATACGTTGCCTGGGCAGAGGATAAAAGTACTACAACAATTGGATGGGAATCCAATCGCATCGCTTACGCATATTCTCGTGGAAAATTCAGATTCTATGGCAAACAAGAAGATCGGTTAATCTACACCAACAATCAAATTAGTAAAACTGATGAACAAGCGATAGAAGCTTTGCAGGTGGAAAATACACCAGGATGCGGAGGATTAACTCTTTACATCGATCAAACCGCGTATCCTTTATGGAGTGATGAAGCCAGCAACAAACATGAATATTCTTATCAATTGATCACTGAAACCAATCAACAAGTGATCGTTGAAATTGTAACAAAGAATGTTGGCAAGGAGCCTCACCCTTTTACCGTTCGGTTGCGATGCACAGCGAATGCAGAGCGTATGGATACAGCCATTCAAGTTCGTGTGGAAGGAACAGAAACAGACACCAATCTCGGATTGGGAATTGGCTTGACCAAACTTTCACAAGAGACGGTTCGGTTTGACAACAAAGGAGTGTTAGGAGTATGGGGAATTCAAACTCCCAAAATAGGACGAATAGGAATGGGAATCATTATTCCAGACGAATATCACTCGAAATATATAGAGTTACCTAATGAACACCAATTGAAATTAGATATCACCCCCAATGAATGGATCACCTATTATATCCAATGCGATTGGCTGAGTGGTCACCGATTCCCATATAGCCCCTCTGCTGAGGATTGGTTCAATCGATTAACCAGCTTATGTTCTTGTTGCCATTGATCATTATTCCCGGAAGTTCGTATGCTGTTCTCCTTTGGAAGGACCAAAAGCTGGATGGACAATTTCAGCTTTGAAACAATCGATTGAACGTTATGGGGCTCCAAAACACATCATCTCCCACCGGGAGCCGATTTTCACAAACGATGCTTTTGCTGAGTTTTTGAAAAACTATGAAATCAAACATTCTTTTCCTGCCAATTGCTGCTTTAGCCAGTGCCGGGCTTCAATGGGGCCACTGACATTCATCAGTGGAAATAATCCGGCAGCGGCGGCTATTAATGGACCCAAGGCGGCTGCTTCAATGGGGCCACTGACATTCATCAGTGGAAATTAATTGTAATCCCCACCCCATGCTCCGCCTGATCTATTATGCTTCAATGGGGCCACTGACATTCATCAGTGGAA
>CAZEZQ010000822.1:0-3204 GCA_964516245.1 uncultured bacterium
ATCTACCATGCTTTCAGAATGGTGCAACGGAACCGGGCAAATTGATTTGTCTTTGAATAAATTTTGCTGATGCAGGCACCTTGGATAATAGACGGCAGACCCAATCCCCCGTTGTTTTAGAAATTCTGCCAATTCATCTCTTTTTTCGCATTGAATGGTGAATTGATTGTAAACACTTTTGGCATAGTCAGGTTCTTTTGGAAGGGTAATTGCCGGGATTCCATTCAATTTTTCTTGCAGGGCAGAAGCAACCTTGCGGCGCTTCTCGTTCCAGCGGTCGACATGCTTCAATTTTACCGAGAGCAGCCGCGCTTGCAGCGCATCCAAGCGGCAGTTGTAGCCCAACAGGTCAACCACATATTTGCTTTTGCCGCCATGCTGGCGCAACCAGCGAATTTGCTCCGCCAGAGATTCGTCTGAGGTGAGAATCATGCCCCCGTCTCCCATGCCCCCCAAATTTTTGCTTGGGAAAAAACTCATACAGCCAACATCGCCAAGGGTGCACACTTTTTTGTTTTTGTAGAGCGCCCCGAATGCCTGGGCCGCATCTTCGATGATCAACAGGTCCCGTTCCTTTGCAATTTCAAGAATCGGGTCCATATCACAAGGCAACCCATACAGATGAACAGGAACGATCGCTTTGGGGGCGTGGGCGTCTGCCGGGAGATTCTCTAGGGCATTCTTTAAACTTTCAACAGAAAGGTTGTAGGTATCGGGATCAATATCGACAAATACTGGCGTAGCCCCCACCCGCAGAATCGAACTGGCTGTGGCTACAAAAGTAAACGGCACGGTAAGCACCGAATCGCCCGGTCCAATGCCGAGCGCCTGTTGCGCCAATATGAGCGCATCTGTTCCCGATGCCACCCCTATGGATTGAGAGAGCCCGAAATAATCAGACACTTCTTTTTCGAATGATGAGACTGGCTCACCCAAAATAAACGCGCTTTTCTCAAGGATATTGTGCCAGGCTTCATCCAATTCGTTTTGAATGCTTTGGTGCAAACGGGTTAAATTCAGAGGAGGGATTTTCATGATACAGATTTCCTATTCATCGTTTGTATTATGCTTCCATTTGTTGAATGCTTTGATTTTCTTTATTTTCTTGATAGCGGTTGCCGCAGTCCAGACAATGGTAGAGCCCGCTCGAATCGCGGTGCAGGGGCACGCCGCATGCGCATGCCCATCCTTTTTGGACCGCGGGCACACCCAGCATGACGGCATGATCGGGCACATCTTTGGTAACCACCGCGCCCGCCCCGATCACCGCGTTTCGGCCAATCGTGGCGCCGCATACGATGGTGCAATTCGCTCCCAAGGTAGCCCCCTGTTTGACAAGGGTTTTCACATATTGGCTGCGCCGGTTAACGCTGCTGCGGGGCGTGCGAATGTTGGTAAACACCATCGAAGGCCCGCAAAAAACATCGTCTTCCAATTCGACGCCTGTATAGACCGAGACATTGTTTTGGATCTTGCAATTGTTTCCAATTTTCACATCAGACTGAACAAAGACGTTCTGGCCCAGATTGCAGTTTTCGCCCAAAACGCTGTTTTTCATGATATGGCTGTAATGCCAAATTTTCGTCCCTGCGCCGATGGCGCAAGGTTCGTCCACACAAGAGGTTGAGTGCACAAAATACGGAGGATTTTCTTCCATGCGTGAACGTAAAAAAATTCCTTTTCCATCGTTTTTCATCGATTGCTCGCAATTGTGCAGGATGCGCAAAACCGACAATCCCGTCTCTACATTTGTGCGGGGTGATTCACGGGTATCAATGCAGCGCAGAAACTCCAAGCATTCTTCACGAAGGGGTTCTTTGTTTTCAAACTCGATCACGTTCCCTTCGGCTTTGTGCAGGGTAGGGATGTTGCCTTTCCATTCGACATGATGGGGATAGAGCATAAGTTTTTTTTCGGGCCGGCTATCGGTAAACGAGGCCATTTGTTTCTCGCCCACAACCACCAGATTTTGCTCTTTGTAAGGGTGAAGCCAACTGACAAAAATGTGGGAATTGACACCGGAAGGGAAGCGAAAGGTGCTGATGGTGTTGTCAACAATATTGGGATTCAAATAACTGGAACCAATGGCGGTAACCCGGTCGGGCATTTCGTTGAGTAGATACAGGAGAATGGAAATGTCATGCGGGGCGAAACTCCATAAGATATTTTCTTCGCTGCGAACTTTGCCGAAATTCAACCGGGTCGAATAGATGTATTGCAGCTTTCCCAGTTCGCCATTTTCAATGAGGGCTTTAAGTTTCAAGATCGCCGGGTGATACAACAACACATGGCCCACCATGCCCACCCGTTTGTTGGATTTCACCTTTTGGCAAATTGTTTCTCCCTCTTCAGGGGTTAATGCCAGAGGCTTTTCTACCAGAATGTCTTTGCCTGCATCAATCGCCTTCATGGCTAGGGAGGCGTGGGTTTCTGCCGGGGTGGCGATCACCACCCCTTGGATTTCTTTGTCAGCAAGAACACGGTCAAATTCGGTAGTGGCTTGTATTGTGGGGTATTGGTGTTGGAATGAGTTCAGCGTTGTTTCATTCGAATCGCATAGCGTATGCAACGCGCCCAGTTCATAAAAATTCCGAACGAGATTTTTCCCCCAATACCCGGTTCCAATGATGGCGATATTTTGTTTCGTCAATGTTCGCACTCGCTTTCAGTGAAATACTTTCCCGTAAATTCCCTCCCCAAGGTTGGGGAGGGTTAGGGTGGGGTTAAGATTGTTTGATCTAAGTCAGATCATAGCCCACAACCCCCTCCCAACTTGGGGGAGGAGCAGGATGTGGGAAAGATCGGCTTTCAATAATGTAACCCTCAATTTTTTGTTCACAATCAGAGGGGCCGAGGGTTCAAATGAGATGTTACTGATTCCATTGTAATCATTCTTCAGCAAATTCGAATTCCTGAAGAAAATAAATTGTCTCTTTCCCGGGTGTTGCTTGTATGGCTATCGAGTGTTGATGAGCTTGAATTCTTAATCAAACTTGAGTATTTTTTGCCTTGACATTCAACATATTATCGGTATTCTAAATTCAAATATTGAATATTGAAAGTCCTGTTGAGAGTTTTATTTTAGAAGTTTGTTAAAGCAAAAATGATGGGTTTGGATCCCCCCTAGCCCAATGTCATTAACTTAAGGTATTTTCTGTGAGGAGGGCGAGGCTCCCGCCGAGCCGGGCTTTTGTTTAAGCAGAT
>CAZEZQ010000823.1:0-3195 GCA_964516245.1 uncultured bacterium
TAGGTGCAGCAGAATCTCCTTGAAGAATGGATCCAATAAATATTCCTGCATCGAATAAGATAGGTTTATTCGAATTCATAGATGGCTTGTTTCCAATCTTTTGGAATAGAACCTTCGAATGTCGGTAATGGTTTAAGTGTAGATTTGGGGTGGATCAACACTTCGTTCCCATTGGGGAGTTGAATAGTCAATATCTGATTCTGAGTGGAAACAGTTTGAAGCAGGTCTTTAAGATTTTTATTTTCAATATCTTCTAACTTTAGTGTTTGAGTAGTCATCTAACAATCCTCAGTAAGAAATCGAAGTTTTACTATAAACAATTTTACCAAAATGTCTGGGAATTTAGTAACCTAAATTTCTTTACCACAATTTTAGCAAATCCAATTCAAATCCTGGCAAAACCGGGTTCCCAGAAACCACTATCTGATCTTGAACGCATTCCACTTCACAATAAGGCTGGTAAATCAAAACCTGCTTCTCTATTGGATCGATCAGCCAACCCAATCGAGCACTGTTGGCAATATATTCTCGCATTTTTTCTTTTAATCGCTCGATATCATCCGAATGAGAGCGGATTTCAACTACAAAATCTGGACACGATGGAGGAAATTCGGTTTTTTCTTCATCGCTCAAGGCGTCCCAACGTGATTGTTCAACCCAGGAAAGATCGGGCGAACGTTTCGCTCCATTCGGTAATGTGAAACCTGTGGACGAATCAAAGCCAATCCCCAATCCATTTGATTCCACCCATGCATAAAATAGGCCATTCAGAACAAAATTCAGCCGGCCGGTTTCACCCCCTGTTGGCGGCAAAATGATTAAATCCCCCTCGCTGCTGCGTTCGAGATGCAAGTCACGGTTCAACTGGCACAGTTGGAAAAATTCCTGGTCTGTTAATTTTTTAGACAGTGGACCAAGATGGATGACCAAAGGTTTTTCGTCTATGGTTGAATGGTTTGGCTTCATAATCAATTGCACTCAAATGGTAAAAATTTTCACAACTTGGCAACAAAACCCTTTAAGCACGGAAGAAACCATTTCATCCTCATCTGAATACGTGGCATCAAGTTGAAGCGATTCTCCTTTTAACTTATACACTTCTATCACTCGCTTATATGAATCCACCAGCCAATATTCTTTCACTCCAAATTTCCCATAAAGCTGTTTTTTCACCACCCGATCGCGTTTTTCGTTTTCACTGCCGGGTGAAATGATTTCAATGACGAGTTCCGGCACGCCTTCGATGTTAATACCTGAGGCAATGGCTTCCCGCTGTTCATTGCTGATATAAACCAAATCGGGAATCACATAATTGATATCACTGAAGATGGTTCCAGGGGTAGGGATGATTTCTCCTATAGGATTCTGATCTAAATAAGTTTGGAGCAAATAAAATAACCTTCCGAAAATACGTTGGTGGTAGAGATTGGGTGCAGCGGACACGTGGAGTTCTCCTTCAATAATCTCATAGCGCTTGCCGTCATCGGGAAAAGCATCAATTTCATTTATGGTAATAAGGGGTTCAACTTTAGGGCTCATAGCGCCTCCAACAGATTTTGAAAACTAGAATTGGAATATGTTCTCAACTTTACACTGAAATCCATTAAGCACGGAAGAAACCAATTCATCCCTTTCTGTAAATGTGGCTTCGAGTTTTAATGCCTCACCTTCGAGGTGATATACTTCAACCACTCGCCTGAATGGTTCAACAAGCCAATACTCTTTGACTCCATATTTCCCATACAATTGTTTTTTCACCACCCGGTCGCGTTTTTCATTTTCGCTGCCGGATGAAACGATTTCAATAATAAGTTCTGGCACACCAGTAATGTTCACTCCTGTGGCTATGGCTTCCCTTTGGTCATTGCTGATAAATACCAAATCTGGGATGACATAGTTGATATCATTGAAGATAGCCCCAGATGTCGCAATAAGTTCACCGATGGGATTTTGTCTCAAAAACACTCGAATAAATTCAAAAAGATTGCCTGAAATTCGTTGATGATTGAGATTGGGTGCAGCAGACACGTGGAGTTCTCCTTCAATAATCTCATAGCGCTTGCCGTCATCGGGGAAAGCCTCAATTTCATTTATGGTAATAAGGGGTTCAACTTTAGGGCTCATAACGCCTCCAATATTTGAAATTCTCTCATCCTGCGTGTGTATCGACTTTCAGATTATTGTCGATATTGCTCCAGTCCAACACGCGCTGGTTGTTTGTTGAAATGATCACTGAACTATATCCATAGCGCCATACTTGATATCCCGAGTCGGGATAGGTGGAGATTTTGTCCGGCACACCATGCAGCGAAAGCACAACATCTTTATGAGCCCCCACATCAAATGAGTTCGGGATATCATCTGATTGCTCAGCATTCATTGTTATATTGAGATTGCCGCTTTCGTTGTTCCAAGCGACTACGGTTTTTTCTTTCCCACTCAATTTGACAATACTTTTCCCATATTGCCAGATTTCATAATTCAAAATGCGGTCCGTATAGGCCCGTTCCGGTTCACCTTGGGCTGCCCGCACTTCTTGTTTGGTTGAGCCCAATGTGAATCCCCTTTTCTGTGGCTTTTCTTTTTCAGGTGAAGATTCTACAGCCGTGGGGCTTGGTTGTTTCTGAATTTGAGCAACGGCATCTTTTGCATAGGCTGCAGTATCAGAAGGTTTTGTAGGTTGTGGTGTTGCCCGCTCTGTTGGCTTGGTTTGGGCTATGGGTTTTGTTTCTTGCTCTGATGAATTCGCAAAAAATCCATCATCGAACCAAGAATCTTTGTTAGACCATTCTTCTTCATTGGAAAAGAAACCGAATTCAGGCAAATCCGCTTCTTGGATGGCCTTCGATTTCATCAATGCGCCGCTGTAAATATAAATGCCTATCAGCAAAATTCCCACCACCAATCCCAACTGAATAAAGGCATAATAAGGGAAAAGAAAACTACGCCCCCGGCGTGGACGTTTCGAGCGTGGTGGGGGTTGATTGCTGCCAAAATCAAACTCATCAAAGGTGCTTTTCTTTTGTTTGGCAGAGTTTTGCCAGGTGGATTTCTTCTGATTGGTTTGATTGGCAGAGTAGGATTTTTCTGTTGAAGATTGTTTTTTGCTCGGACCCGAACGTGCTTTCAAATAGTCGTAGGCTTCATTGATTTTTTGCAGCTTGGCATGGCCCTTCTCTTGTAATATTGGATTAT
>CAZEZQ010000824.1:0-3193 GCA_964516245.1 uncultured bacterium
ATAAACGCAGTCATCAGTCCTCAAGGTCTTGCTCAATCCTGTATCCATTCAACGTGTTTTTGCTGAACCGGCAAGACTGCGGGTGTTTTGCCGAGTCGATCCTTAGTCTTGGCCAAAGAGTTGGTAAACAGCTCCCTCCATGAAATTATGACCAAAAGAGTAATCGAACCCGTACACCACGCCAACCAACAATAGGATCAAAGCGATCTTGGAGATCATCGAAATTTCCTTGTTTTCGCCAGCTCCTTCGACAAGAAAAAGATAGCTGGCACTAAAGGCCACGGTTGAGACGTAAAAACCAAAAAGATAGGAAAATAGCACAAATCCGAAGAAAAGTGACAGTACCAGATACGAAAAGTGGATCTTAAACAAGGGAACCTGATCGACAGGCTTATCTTCTTCGGGTTCTTGTTCCGATGGAAGTGTCCCTTCGTCGGGGATGAGACCGAAGAGCTTGAAGTCCGTTCCCTTTTTCATGGTTTCATAGAGTCGAGGGGATATCAGGCCACTCAACAAGTAAAGAGACACCATGATAAAACCAGGGCCGCCCACTAGCATTGGGAAGAATTTACCCGTTGTTTTAAAGGCGAATGACCCGAAGAAAAGCAGAGCAAAAAACGCTAAACAGATCACCAATAGAGCGAATTCATGTTTTGAAAATTCGGCTTGACCAATTTTGATCCCCATGATTCCCCTCTGTAACCAAGATGTTCACCGAGGCTGTGCGCTCTTGGCAGACAGCCCCGGCTGTAGAAAAGTATTAAAATTGGAGAGCATCGAATCATGCTCGTAGACATCTAATTATTTAATCAGGTTTTCAATTTGCAGTTCTTCGGCAAGCTTGATTGCCATTTCTACATGCTTCTCGGCGTCTTCACCGGTTCCTACGGCCGGTTCAATTTCATACGCTTTGAAACGGGCCTGAAGAAGAATGTCGTTTTTCTGGGCATCTTGAAATTGTTTTTCAAGATATTCCTGGCGTTCTTTGGAAAGGCCCGGAGGTGCGTAAATAGAGCGGCTGAAAGAGAGTTCAAGCAGAGGATCGCCAAACTCTGAGAACGTCGGCACATCGGGGATGCCCGGCGACCGTTCTTCTTGCCCGGCCAGAGCAACACCAACGAGTTGGCCTTCTTCTATGGATGGCTGCATGGCGGTATAGGAGCCAAATGCAATATCAACTTCATTGCGGATAAGTGCGCTGATTACATCTGCCGTGGCGTTATATGGGATGAACTCTGTCAGCGGGACATCGTATCGTTTACTAAATAATAAGGCAGCGATATGCTCCATTCCGCCTAAACCGCTTAATCCTACTTTGGGTTTTTCTCCATTCTTTAATGCAGTTAATAGCTCTTCCAGGGACTTATGTTGATATCCTTTCCGGGTTACGAGCATCTGCGGGTCTTTCGCGTAGACTCCTATGCCAACCAAATCACGGATGTCCCATTTCGGTTTATGGAGATACCAGGCAAAAGGGGAAGAGGGTGGATTAAAAAAGATCAAGGTATGCCCATCGGGCTTGGCGTTATAACATTCGCCAATGCCCCGCAGGTCTTGTCCGCCAGGGAGATTGCTGACTGAAACGTCTTGCCGGAAATATTTCTTTGAAGAAAGTGCTGCGGCAAAGGTACGCGCCCAAGCATCAGTTCCGCCCCCGACGGAGAATGGGACGATAATCTTTACTGTTTTACTGGGGAATTTGTCTTCGCTGACCGCCGAATGACTTCCTGCGAGCACTAAAGCGATAGCAATAGTTCCAGCGATAACCATGCGGGAAAACAAAGGCCGATAACATTCTTTCATGTTTTTCCTCCTTACAGATTGTAATTAATAGGTTAATTGTTGCCTACGCTACCCTGGTACCAGCTGCATCCAAGCGATTTTCCGAATCTATGACCCTTGAACTCTTTGTGAGCATATGAACACTGTTGGCCTGTGCGTTTATACACCTTGATCTGCAGAGCACCATGCTCTGTGGTTTAGTGGTAGTACCATTGTATCTTGGCATAATACTGTTGTCAAACCCTTTTAATTGAATTATCATCCATGTGAATCCGGACAGATACGTTATTATCAGTGAGCTATCAGCAATTTACTACATTTTCGTGCATGAATTTTAGCCAAAATAACTACTACAAATAGCACATTTGGGGATACCATTGGTTTTCTGACAGGAGGATTGAAGCGATAGAGGTGAGATAGTTTTCTATAGGCGAAAGGCTTTTCCACGAGCTTCAAAAGGGATGCTTACAAATTGAAACTGAAACAAGCGATATTCGGCAGCAATTCGATATAAGGATAACAGGGGCAACCTTCCTGACCATCCCCATACGGGGCAGGCTTAGCCAATCCCTATTACCTTGCCAACGCGGTAGAAGGATTTCTCGTACTAAGTAAACGAATATTTTTGAAATATATTGAATACTAAAACTGATTAATGGCGAACTTCAAAAATTTACATGATAGGAAAACATGTTTCACAGAATTGAAACCCAAAAACGTTCTTTTATCGCAGCAAAAATGATAATTGAAGGGATAAAAAAACAAAAACTTCAGGTGGGAGAAAAGTTGCCACCAGAAAGGATCGTTGCTGAAGAAATGGGCTTGAGTCGAAACACAATTCGAGAGGCAATAGCAACCCTACAAATCTTAGGAATTATTGAAACAAGACATAGCCAAGGAAACTTTGTCAGTAATACAGTCGATGATAATAATTACGAGATGCTTTTATCGTTAATTTTCAAAAATGATGAATCACCTTTCGCATTAATCGATGCTCGCATTGCTTTTGAACCTGGCGCTGCACTAATATGCAGTAGAGTTTGTAATGATAAAGACATACAGTCTCTTGATTCCAATATTGAAAGAATTCGATATGCATTAAAATCAGGCGACATAAAAAATTACAGAAACGAAGATCTCATATTCCATTTAAGCATAGCTCAGATCACGAGAAACACTCTTATCATCAACACGATATCTTCTCTGTTGACGGCGATGAAGAGTCCTTTGTGGCAAGCGATGAAGGATGCAATTATCGATGATCAGTTACTTGAAAACCGTATTAAGGAACATGAAGCTATTTTTCAAGCAATAAAAATGCATGATGAATTAGCTATTACTCATTCCGTCAGAACTCATCTGGAAAATTCCAAAGATCGATTTTTTGTAGAAGATCACTCTTGTCCTTGAT
>CAZEZQ010000825.1:0-3188 GCA_964516245.1 uncultured bacterium
TGAAAATGCGCCGTGGCGTGCTCCCGCCGAGCCGGTTTTCTGCAAACACGAATGCAAATGATTTTAGAAGTTTTCACCCATCATTCCATGCTTGACCTGCTACTAGTCACATCTTGGAGCGCAAGTGTCTCACGTTTATTACATGTGTTGATGCAGGCGAGGACGCCCACCAAGGCGCGTCTATGACCTGCGCTCCCCAAAAGACTTTTTGCAGGATTCTCTTTATTGCTTGACGAAATCCCTTCAAAAAACAATAGTATCTTTGTAGTGCCTCAAAACAAGTGAAATTTTCATAAGAGAGATGAAAAACACGTAACTCATGCCTTGGAACCAAGTCGATTGCCATCCTTCCGTACGCGCCTTTCTGCTCAGTTCCCTGCAAAAGGGGATGCTCAGTGGAACCCATTTGCTTCACGGTCCTGCCGGAGCGGGCCAATTGCAGGTGGGCCGCGCCTTGGTCAAGACGATGAACTGTCAAACGATGGAACACGATTTCTGTGGCGCATGCAACAACTGCCGCCGCATCGAAGGCAAACTGTTTCCCGATGTGTTTGAACTGTGCCCAGAAAACGATTGGTCAGACGAAAAGCGCAAAGGCCGCGATTACAGCATTGGCCATATGCGCGCCGTGCAGCGCACCGCGCAAAGCCAGCCTTACGAGGCCGAACGCAAAATCTTTCTGCTTGACCGCGCCGAGCGCCTGAATCTCGAATCGGCCAATTGCCTGCTAAAGATACTCGAAGAACCTTACTCTCATGCGCTTTTCATCTTGCTGACCGAAAATATCAACCGCATATTGCCCACTATCCTCTCACGCTGCCGAAAGGTGCGTTTGTCGCAGTTGCCCACAGAGCAAGTAGCCGAACGGTTTGCCGATTCGCTCTCTCCCGAACAGGCTGAAACCTTGGCCCGCGCTTCCAGCGGCTATCCCGAACGCGCTTTGCAACTTCAAACTGAGAACTACCTTCAGTCACGTGATGAAATTTTGTCAGCATTGCAAGAAATCAAAAATTCCCCTTCGCGACTGGTCGAACACACCGAAACGTGGTCAAAAGACAAAAATGACTTTCCCCAGATCTTTCGCATCCTCACCGGTTTGCTGCGCGATGGGTTGGTGACCGGGACGGAAGGCATATTTAGAAATCCCGATCAAAGGCAAGCGCTGCAAACGTTGTGGCGCAACATTCCGGCAGAGACGATACTCAAAGTGCTGGATGCTTTGTTTGACTCGTTAGAGAGCATGGAACGCTACACCAATACGTCACTGATTTTGTTCGACTCGCTGGCGCCGCTATTCGGCTCGAAAAATAGATAAGGGAAAGAAGCCAATTTATGCTCTCTAGTCTACCACTATCCAAACTAGTATACTGACGCCAATACGATTTCACGGAAACCAAGAGGATGATTATGAACGAAGAAAAAGCCGTACAAGATCAAACACAAGAACTCAATTCTGCTGATACGAATGAGATGGACGCGGAAAATTCTAAAGCCAAACCCCAAAAACCCAGAAGCGAAACAATGGCTTTGTTTAGTGAATTTGTTGAATTTTTGGGAGAACGCAAGAAATTCTGGCTGTTGCCCATCGTAATTGTGATGGTGCTTTTGGGTGCTCTCATTGTATTCACCTCATCTTCAGCCATTGCGCCGTTTATATACACTATTTTCTAAAGCTTGCGATACGATAACAAAGAAGGGGCTAAGGCAAACTCGATGATTGTCTTAGCCCTCACCTTTGTTTTCCAATTGCCGAGGTCTACATTAATTGGGGACGAAAACTAAGTAAGGAGAAATCCATGCAAAAGGGGATTTATATCCGGCTGAGTATCATGATGTTTTTGGAATACATGGTATGGGGGTTGTGGTTTATCAAACTTGGCAGTTATCTGCCCCATATCGAAATTACCGGCTATGAAATGGGCAATATCTTCATGGCCTTCTTTCTCGCGTTTTTGGTTTCCCCTTTTATCGGCGGCCAGTTGGCAGACCGTTATATGCCCTCACAAGTGGTTATGGCTATCGCTCATATCATTGGTGGAGCTTTGTTGATGTATGCCGCCGGCATTCGCGATTACAATTCCCTATGGTGGTTGATGTTTTTCTATGCCCTGTTTTATGCCCCCACATTGGCTCTATGCAATTCAATTTCTTTCCACAATCTCGAAGATCCAGACAAAAGCTTCGGCCCCATTCGGGTGTGGGGAACCATCGGCTGGGTGATGGCCGGTTTGGTGCTTACGTTTTGGTGGAGCTATGTAGACCCTTTCGACATGAACTGGAACGAAATCCTGCAACTGTCTGGCGAACAAATCACCGTAGCCAAAGAAGCCTATGTCGCTACCGAAAGTTGGCTTTTTACCTTGGCGGGAGCCATTTCTATTGGGTTTGGTTTGTATTGCTTCTTTCTCCCTCACACGCCGCCCAAAAAAGAATCTGACAATCCTTTCGCCTTTTTGAAAGCCCTTTCGCTTTGCAAAAATTTCAATTTTGCGTTCTTTATTGTGTTGTCGTTTATAGTGGCGACCGAATTGCAGTTTTTTTACATACTCACACCGCCGTTTCTCGAAAGCAATTTGATCCAAATCCCAGCTGAATGGACTTCGGCGCTGATGAGTATTTTCGCTCAAGGGGCAGAAGGGCTCACTTTGCTATTGGTGCTGCCTTTCGCATTACGCTATCTGGGGCTGCGCAAAACCATCGCGATCGGCATTATCGCCTGGCCTATCCGTTATGCGATATTTAGTCTTGCCTATCCTGTTTGGCTGGTTGTACTTTCACTTGCTTTGCATGGAATCTGCTATGTCTTTTTCTTTATCGCGGGCCAAATGTTTGTCGACCGGGTCGCTCCCAAAGACATTCGCAGTTCCGCCCAAAGCCTTATCTTTATGGTCACCTTTGGTGGATTGGCGGTCGGCAGCATGTTTGTCGGTTGGATCACGCAGATTTTTACTATTCAAACCGAGGCTCAAGAGGTGGTGCAGTATCAATGGCTGTTTCTGGTTCCTTGCATTCTTACGGTTCTCTGCGCCATCGCGTTTATGATCTTCTTTAAAGAACCCCAATTCGAGAAAAACGATGAGCCAACCGAACCAACGGAGTCTTAAACAATCTATTTATGGCTGTCTATTTATGGCGATTCGGCAAAAAGTCTTTTTGGAGCGCAGGCGTCCTCGCCTGCAACAACATAC
>CAZEZQ010000826.1:0-3186 GCA_964516245.1 uncultured bacterium
ATATGTAGTTGCAGGCGAGGACGCCTGCGCTCCAAAAATAACTTTTTGCCGGATTGTCATCCATGCAAGGCGTTTGGGTTCGAGAGTTTTTGCACTCCACCGGCCACAATAATTCCCGTTAGTAAAATAGACCCAACAGCCCAAAGCATAAAATCTGTATGAAACAATGGCAAACCAGTGAGATTTTTGGTAAACGAATAACGAAGAGACAAATAAATCAATAAAGCGGTTTGAAACAATGCCAGCACCATAAAAAGAATCGCCCCTTTCCCCAAAGAAACTTCCATGATGTTTTGATACCGGTATTGAGGAAACCAGGCCCCCAAGGCCAACGCTTGCAAGCCCAACAAAACAATCAAGAAGAAACCATACCCAATGCTCCAATAGCTCAGTTTTATCGGAAGAGACAGGATCGAACATGAAAGCCAAAGCATCAAAAAACTCACCAAAAATACCGGGGGGAGTACAAAAAGCGCTTTTTGGACAAACAAGGCGCGAGCGGACATAGGAGAGACAAATGGAATCCAGGCCGACAAACCCTCGCGGCTGGCCGTAGGAAAGATAAATCGCGCGCCCATCGCAGCCACGATCAATCCAATCACTCCCACATTGGCAACCGCGAAAATTGGCAAAATTTCCCCTTGCACATCAGGCAGAAAAAAGAGATTAACCAAATACATGGCGGCAAGCGGCAACATCATCAACAATTGGGTCCAGATTGAGGGATCACGTGTCAATACAATCCAATCTTTCCACAGCATCGAACGGTATGTTACCGGCAAGGGCAGCCATTCTGTCCATCGGGCAACGGCATTGCCTTTCCGGCGCAGTGTAGGGTCCTCCTGTTGTTGGTTTTTCCACCATCCTCTCAAAAATATAAAGCGCCCAAACACCAAAGAAACACCGGTGGTCCCGGCTCCAAGTGCGATGATCGAAGCAATCCATTTCCCTGCCCCGCTTTGATCAAACATCACAGGCACAAGCGCATTAGCAAACAACTTTCCCGGCCCATATTGAATCCAACCGCTGGGTTTTTGCTGCAAGAAAACCACCAATGGGTTTTGCAGGGCATTTTGCCCCCATAAAGATTCCAAATTCAAAAATCGCAATCCGAATATCAAAAAAGCGGCCACGATTAATCCCAAGATCGCCACGGTTTGATTCAAGCGTTTGGCGGGGAAAAATAGCATCATCACCATCGCAATGGCGATCCCCAAACTTACCGCCGTCGCCGAGAGAAAAAACATTAACACAGCGAACAAGATGTAATACATCCATCCCATTTGCAGCGCCATCCCCAGCGAAAGCATCAGTGGAATCATTAAAGCCAAAAGTGTAATCGCGCTTCGAATGCCGATATCCCACCATTTGAAAAACAACACCAATTCAATTCGCAGCGGTGAAGCCAACAGCAATCCCAAATCACGCGATTTGTATAAAGATGAGAGTGAGGTCAATAGGCTGGAGTATGACAAAAACAGAAACAGAAATGCGCCCGTATACGCAAACAAATTGGGCAGCATGATTTGATATCCAAATGGCACGCGCCCAAGAACTTCCCAAAAACGGTCGAAAAACAACCATTCCGCCCAGCCCACACCAAGGGCAAACGACAACAATATCAGATTTTTGATCCAGGTTTCCAAGGTTGCGAAACGGATGTAGTTTCGGCATAACAAAAAAGGGAAACGAAGCAATAATGTATAATACGGCTTCACGTAACGTTCCCTTCTATCTTATGATCCAAAGTGGATTCCAATTCTTCAACCGATCTCCACAACCGGTATCCAAAATACAAAAAAGCACAAATTACAACTATCAAAGCATAAGGCCAGAATGAATTGGGATTTAGCTTAATCATGCGAATCCACCACAGACTGATATCGGTTTCCAGGCTATACACCGGGTGTCCCAAGGGCCGCCAAAGAACCTCAAAAAAAGAGGGGCTGCGAAAAAAAGAGGGGTAGCGGCCTTGATGCGCATAAATTCCCGGCCAATTCATTATTATCCCAACCAGCGCGGTGAAAACCAAAAAGAACTTTTTCCATACATTGGGGTCTTTAAAAAACCAAATGCTGGGAAAAAGAGCAAAGGGGATTAGGAAATACATATAACGGGGCCCGTAACAAGATCCACCATACCAATCATTTGATTTGCCATACAAAATCAAATAGGAAACCAAAATGAAGAAGCACAATAGCCATACATGCAATTTCCGATATCGTTTCATCATCAAAAATGACAGAGGGAATAGTAAAGTGCAAGGAGCATAAAGAAACAGGCCCGCGCGTTTACCAGCCAACAATTCAGGTAGGCTGATAATTAGAGGGTAATCAAAAGAAATGTCTTTGTAATTTTCAATAAAAATTAATTCAAAGCGTATGTAATTATGCCCACACCATATCGCAATACCCAAGAGACCACCTGCCGCAAATGAAGCAAGCATTTTCATTTTTTCTTTGGGTGAGACAATATATACGGCATACCCACCCATCAAAATCACAGCAAAGGCAAGATCCTCGCGCAAGTTCGCTGCAAAAGCCACCAACAATGCGATCTGAATGAAATAAATTTTCTTTGGAACCTTTTGATACAGCAGCGCACACCAGAAAATCAATAGCAAAACCAAACTCGAAACCGTAAGCCGGAATAAAGTTTGACTGTACGGCCAAAAAGGGGTGGCAAATATCAAAATCACACTTAATGCGACAGCCAATCGGGGCGAAGTTTGAAACTGTATACAAATCCGGTAAAACACCCAACCCACCAAGGCTGTAATTAACAAACTGCTCAGCAACATGGCAAACACATTGGCATTGCCCATAAACATCGGCCAAGAAGGCAATAATTCACCCACAAGATAAAAGGGGATCATCAAAATGGGATACCCAATCCCATAGCGGCTGTACGACTTGCCATTCGGACCTTCAAGCGCTTGAAACATGTCGTGCACGGTCAACTCACCGCGCTCGACGATGGATTCTACATTTTGAATGATGAGATTTTCATCCACGAAATTGGCATTGCCGCTGAAACTCAACAGCAAGCCGGTGAGAAGAAAAAAGAAGAGATACAAGTCAGTGGAAGTATATTGTTTCAATGGCACACCCATCTGCCGATTGAAGATTAACTTTTAAGACGATTCGGCAAAAAGTCTTTTTTGGAGCGCAGGTCATAGACGCGCCT